>NZ_QPID01000002.1:0-300000 GCF_003336225.1 Corallincola holothuriorum | reverse complement strand
GGTGTCGATATCTTTCCAGTTAGCAGGTGAATGTTATAAATCAGGTTGTTACACCAAACCCCACGGGTATGTTGGTTGAAACCCATGGTCCAAAACGATGTTACTTTCGTTTTGGGATCAGCATACAGTTTCGCCAGCTTCTCTAAACTGGCTTCTGGTACACCAGAAAGTTTAGACACGTAGGCCGCGTCGTATGTACTGACAAACTTGGCGTACTCTTCAAAAGATATCTTGCTTGAACCACCCGCTTTTCCGGCGTTTTTAGCCTTTTTCTGCAGTGGGTGTTCGTCTCGCAAGCCATAACCAATATCATCGTTCCCCATATGAAAATTGGTATGCTTATCAACAAAGTCCCAGTTCACTTTGTCGTTCTGAATGATGTAGTTAGCGATATAATTTAGCATCGCCAAATCAGTTTGTGGCGTGAATACCACCGGTATATCGGCCAGTTCAAAACTGCGGTGTTCGAAGGTGGACAGCACAGCCACTTTGACATGAGGTGCGCTGAGTCGGCGATCGGTGAGACGTGTCCACAAAATCGGGTGCATCTCAGCCATATTTGAGCCCCACAGCACAAATGCATCGGCAGCTTCGATATCGTCATAGCAGCCCATTGGCTCATCGATGCCGAACGTACGCATAAAACCTGCGACTGCCGACGCCATACAATGACGCGCGTTGGGTTCAATGTTATTAGAGCGGAAACCCGCCTTCATCAGTTTGACGGCGGCATAGCCTTCCATCACTGTCCATTGACCTGAGCCAAACATACCCACGCCTTCAGGGCCTTTCTCTTTCAAAGTTTGCTTAAACTTGTCAGCCATGACGTCAAACGCTTCGTCCCAGCTCACCGGTGTAAACTCACCCTGCTTATCATATTTACCGTTTTTCTTTCGCAACAACGGCTGCGTTAACCGGTCCTTGCCATAGAGGATCTTTGACAGGAAGTAACCCTTAACGCAGTTCAACCCCTTGTTTACAGGTGATTTAATGTCACCATGGGTGGCCACGACCTTACCGCCCTTAGTGGCAACATTGACACTGCAACCGGTACCGCAAAAACGGCAAGCCGCTTTTGACCATTTCAATTTAGTTTGGTCTGAGGCAGTAATCAGATTACTCGCACTCACAGGTAAGGTAATGCCTGCCACAGCCGCCGCAGTAGCTGCAGCATTGGCCTTAATAAACGATCGACGTGTCACTTTCATAGCGCTTCTTCTCCCACATTAACCGTGACAGGTAAGCTCTCTTCCTGCGCACTGGCATCATCTATCTGGTGAAACACCAAGCTGGTATTTAACACGCCTGGCAGTTCATTGATGTCTCGTATGGCATCTAGTACCGGATGCTCTGTTGCTGTTTCGAGGGTCACCACCATTTTTCCGGTATCGTTGTGGCCTTGGATCTCTAAGCCATGAATATTGGTTAACGCCGCCGAAATTGGGGTTAAGAATTCAGGCTTAAAATGCACCACCAAACTGGAGATATGCACAATATCTGGCTCACTCATTTAGAGCATCCTCTGGTTTAATCACTATCGCCGACGCAGGACAGGGGGCAACACAAGCACCACACCCAGTACACGCCTGCAAATCAATCTCTGGCTGCGCCTTGCCACCAACGTGCAAACGAAACGTAATCGCTCGTGAGTCGCATGGATCGCTGCAGCTTCGACAAAAAATACCTCGTAAAGATAAGCAGCTATCTTCTTGCACTTCTGCCCGATAATCCCACGCCTGTTGATCCTCTTGTCTGCTCAGTGCGTCGGTCTGACATGCATCAACGCAATCACCACAAAACGTACATTCGGCAGCAGAAAAATCGACTTCAGGAAAACCACCGCTACCGATTTTAATCAGACCTGTGGGACACGCATCTAAACAGTCACTACAACGGGTACACAGATCTGTGAATAGATGCTCCGCCTGTCCCCATGGTGGACGCAAAGGTTGAGAAAGGCGTTCCGGCTGACGGAACAATGCACGCCGGGCCAAGTTAACCGTGGTCATCTACTTACGATCCAGGAGGGCCCATCAACAGTTGTGAAAACCAGATAGCGAAGCCATAGGCGGTAACCAAACCCACAGTAATGGCTGGCGCCAACACCACAGTAAGGAAAAGGAACATGCGCCACTCCCAGCGTTTTTGCTGTTCAGGCGAAAGCTCTTCTGGAACGGATGGGGAATCAGCCACAGTTGCTACCTCTTAATCGAATACACTTAGAGTAATCTTTAACCAACCCTTTGCCGCTATCCCTAAAGAGATAAATGAAGGGAACAACTTAGAGCACTAACTCATTCTATGATCTCTATCAAAATCAGCAGGCTAGCCATCAGGCCAAGCCCAAAAATGGGAGCCTGATAACAGTTTTTTATTAATATGAGTTTAGACCACGAAAGAGACTTTAGGGATTAGCCACCGATAGAGGCCAAATGAGGGGTACTGCCTGCATCTCCTTGATGCAAATAGTGAGTTTCACGCTTGGTCTGTAAGGCAGATTGTAATCTAGCGATTAACTCGCCCTGTTGCTCATCTGCGGCTAAGAGGTCACGCAACTCTACGCCGCCTTCTCCGAACAGACACAAATGAAGCTTGCCTTGCGCAGACACCCGCAATCGATTGCAGCCTGCACAGAAGTCTTTACTGTAAGGCATGATCAAACCCAATTTGCCCGCATAATCAGGGTGCCAAAAACGTTCGGCGGGTCCGGCGTCTTTTTCTCGCAAAACCGATTGCCAGCCTTGCTGCAACATCCGCTGCTTGATCTGCTCTCCGCTCATGTGGTGCCGTTCAAAAAACTGATCCATTTCACCCGTTTGCATCAATTCAATAAACCGCATCTCCACTGGGCGGGTCTTTATCCAGTCTAGAAACTGATCCAGCTCTTTGCCGTTTAAGCCCTTAAGCAACACGCTGTTCAGTTTGACCTGCTCAAACCCGGCATCAAGCGCCGCATCAACCCCGGCCATCACCTCATGAAACAGGTTCTCTCCGGTGATTTGATGAAACATCTTCGGATCAAGACTATCGACGCTGACATTCAGATGGGTCAGGCCGGCATCACGCCACTCTTGCGCATGCTTTGCTAAACGATATCCGTTTGTCGTCAGTGCCACTTTGGTTATCCCTGGCGTATCTGCCACCGTGCGCAACAACTCAGTAAAGTCTTTACGCATGGTCGGCTCGCCACCAGTAATACGCACCTTTTGCGTTCCCAACGCGGCGAATGCGCGGGTAATACGCGCCACTTCTGCTTGAGTAATAAAGTAGTTCCGCCCGTTAGGGCGATAGCCATCAGGCAAACAGTAGGTGCAACGAAAGTTACACACATCTGTTATCGATAGGCGCAAATAGTAAAATTGACGGCCGAAACCATCTTCAAGTTGAGTCATGGGCACCTTTCCAAGCATGGGAGGCTGACGCATTTCTACGGCAACCCTGGTGGCGAAATTGCCACGGCCCCCACTCCTTATTACTCAGCCACAGCAGAAAACTTAGGGCGAGAGGGCTCGGTGTCTGCACAGTTGTGCATATTCAAGTCTACCTCATAAACACCGATTAGGAACAATCACCCCTAAGTGGTAATTTGAACTAAATTCGAAACCTATGTTGATTTGTATCAGGTAATTGGATGACCAAAACACTGCAAGACATTGAAACACAACCATCTGTTCCGAAACATTCACTGACTCGGGTGATCAGCCGCACCATGACACTGATGGTAGTAATGGCCGCACTCGCTATCTCGGTGTCGATACTTACCCTGTTACAAAGCCATTCTGACGCCCGTGCGATTAATGTCTCTGGTTCATTGCGGATGCAAAACTACCGCATGGCCTACAGTATCGAAACCAAAGCGCCAGAAGCAGAGATCCAAGCCAAAATAGTGGCATTTGAACACTCTCTGCATGAACCCGCCTTAGCCAAACTATTAGATCGCAACACACCACCGCCGCTGAAACGTAAATACCAAGCGATCCTTGATGAGTGGCAAGTGCTTAAAGCACACCTCACTGACCCGGCAAAGCGGCCGCTGTATCTGGCAGAAGTAAAAAGCTTTGTCGACCGTATCGACAAACTGGTGTTTCTACTGCAAAGCCACCTAGAAGACAAAGTGGCTATGTTGGTGCTATTTGAAGCGATCTGCTTGCTGGTGCTGCTTGCCACGGCCGTCTTTGCCATACGCTTCGTCAGCAATCAGGTGGTACAGCCGCTTAAGTTACTGCTTCATGCCGCCTATCAAGTGAAGCGTGGCGATTTCTCAGTGAAAGTGAAAACAGGTAAAGCCGACGAGCTAGGTTTGCTGTCTGATGCCTTTAATGACATGGCCGCGGACCTGGCCAAGCTGTACGAAGACCTAAACCAGAAAGTGGCAGAGAAAACTGAAAAGCTACACTTGGCCAACAACACCTTATCAGTACTGTTTCAGTGCTCGGAAGCTGTGCATGTCAGCCATGTTGATGATGCCCAGATCACTGAGCTAATGAATAAAATCATCGATAACACCCGTATCAACGCGATGCAAGCCACCATTAATCCACAGCTGGCCCACGCGCTGCGAGACAGAAGTAGCGTAGGCGATATGACCGTAGGCGGGCCAAGGGTCTGTTTTGCCCTTTACATAAACGATATATCGCTGGGGCATCTGGAATTAATCTCAGCTGAAGAGTTGGATGAAAATGAACTACGATTGATGTCTACCTTCAGCCGGCTGATATCAAAAGTGTTGCACGTAGAGTTATTGCTGCAGCAAGAGCAGCAACTTTTGCTGATGGAAGAGCGTTCGATTATCGCCCGCGAGCTGCATGATTCGCTGGCTCAATCTCTCTCTTATCTGAAGATCCAATTGACACTACTGCGACGCGCAACCCAGGACGTCGAAGGCCCAAGCAGTGCAATTATGGCAGATCTGAATACCGGCCTAAACTCTGCGTATCGACAACTGCGCGAACTGCTCAGTACGTTCCGCCTATCGGTGAAAGATGACAACCTAAAAACAGCCATCAATACCGTGCTCAAACAGTTACAACCTCAAACCGAGGCGCAACTGCAACTGGATTATCGCGTATCTGAATACCCATTACCCCCCCATCAGTACATCCACGTGCTACAGATTGTTCGCGAAGCGGTGATAAACGCCATCAAACATGCTGATGCTAAACAGATCTTTGTACGCTGTGTTTATGACGGCGAAGGTAAGATCGACATTCAGGTAGAAGATGATGGCAAAGGGATCGGCGGTGAAGTACCGAACAAGCTTCACCACTACGGCGTGGCGATCATGAAAGAGCGCGCGGAATCCCTCGATGGTGGGTTGGAAATTGCAAATAAGCCTGACGGTGGTACTTTAGTGTCGCTCTGTTTTCCAGCGGTTGGTAACAGCGTCACGTAAATAAGGGAGAAGTGATGAGTAGTCAGATGCATCGCGTATTAGTCGTAGATGATCATCCATTGATGCGCAAAGGCGTTATCCAATTGCTGGCATTAGATGAAGCATTTCAGTTAGTTGGCGAGGCTAGCAACGGTGAAGAAGCGGTTGCATTAGCACTGCACCGACGCCCAGACCTTATCTTGCTCGATCTGAATATGAAAGGCATGAGCGGCTTAGACACCCTCAAGGAGCTACGTGCAGAGGGCGTCGACTGTCATGTCATCGCATTAACCGTCTCTGATGCCTACGAAGATGTCATCTCCATGCTCAGCCAAGGCGCTAATGGTTATCTGCTAAAAGATATGGAGCCAGAGCATATGCTGAGCTCTTTGCGTTTGGCTGCCAATGGTGAGCAAGTGCTGAGTAAAGAGATCGCAGGCTACCTGCTAAAACGGCCACAGGCGGAACAGACCCCGAAAGATGAAAAGCTCAGTGCTATCACCCGTCGGGAAAGCGAGATCCTGGCGCTTATCGCCAAAGGCAACAGTAACCGCGAGATTGGCGAGACGCTGCATATCTCAGAAGGGACAGTAAAAGTTCACGTTAAAAGCCTACTGAAAAAACTAGGCATGAAGAGCCGGGTTGAAGCTGCGGTATGGTTTTTAAGTTGATTGCAATTAAGCCCACCAGACTCTGACCATCAGGGTCTGGTAAATCGGCTTACAAAAGCTCAACTAGATAAGCCCGCCAGTAACTTATCAGCCACCAGCAGCGCTTGTTCATAATCAAAGCTATCAATATGTTGTCGCAATAACTCAAAATCCTCTTGTTGCTCAGGCAACGCTGTCGCTAGCTGATCCAGCTCGTCATCAGCGATAAAGTCATTGTCTTGCAACTTCTGCCGTAGGGTTTGCCACAGTAGCGCAACATCCACCTCGTTGGTCTGCTCATCAGGGAGCGATGCAGGTACAGATTGCTCCAGCTGCAACCGCTCAATTTCAGCCATCACATCCGCAACCGCTTTCGTCAGATCATCGAACGCTTGCGCTGTGGCAGCATTCTGTTGTCCATAATTGGCTTCAAACACAGCGGATATCGCCGCCAACTTGGTCATTCCTAAGTTTGCCGCAACCCCTTTTAGCGTATGCGCAACCCGTTCAGCTTCTTGCCAATTCTGCTGCTGTTCAAAAGCGCGGAGCCGACCTACAACCTCTTGATAATCACGGGCGAATATATCCAGAGTTGAGTGCCATGCCTTCTTATTGCCGGACATCTGGCGTAAACCAAAATCAGCATCGAGCACAACCTCCTCAGCCTCCCTAGAGGGACGATCACCAGCGCCCGCTTCAAGAGAAGAGGCCAATGCGCGATCCGGATCTATCCACAACGCTAATGTGCGGTATAGATCTTCTTGCAGTACCGGTTTCGAAATATGATCGTTCATCCCAGAAGCAAGACACTTTTCACGATCACCGGCCATGGCATTGGCCGTCATCGCGATGACGGGAAGTTCGGCAAACCGGGGGATTTTCCGCAGCGCCCTCGTCGCCTCATAACCATCTAATACCGGCATCTGTACATCCATCAGCACGGCATCAAATTGGTGCTTATCTAACAGTGTCAGCGCTTCCTGACCATGATTCGCTATGCTGACATCGATCCCGACCAATCTCAGCATCTCCTGCGCTACCTGTTGATTAATCTGATTATCTTCAACCAACAAGACCTGCTTATTATGCAAAATATCTCTCAATATACGGTCGTCGGCGTAACTTTCCAGCGCACTCTCTTCTACCAAAATTTCGTTGCTGCCACGGATAGTAAAGAAGAAAGTCGAGCCTTTATCTGGCTCACTTTGCACCCAGATCTCCCCCCCCATCATCTCGACGAGACGGCGAGAAATCGTTAATCCCAAACCGGTACCACCGTATTTACGCGTGGTGGACGAATCCGCCTGCGTAAACGCTTTGAAGAGCAGCTCACACTGTGCTGCTGAAATGCCGATCCCCGTGTCGGTCACAGCAAACTGCAAATACGTTTCCGCCTCACTGCCACGTAGGTTCGTCACCTTGATTGAGATACTACCTTCGGAGGTAAATTTCACCGCATTGTTAATCAAGTTAATCAAAACCTGGCCAATACGAAGGGAATCCCCCATCATCCGATCCGGCACATCTTGGCCAATATCGACATTCAGTTTCAGGCCTTTCTCCTGGATTTTTAACTGCACGACACTGGAAGCATTTTCAATCACATCTTCGACATAGAATGGCGCATCTTCCAGATCCATCTTGCCAGCTTCAATTTTGGAGAAATCAAGAATGTCATTGATGATATCGAGCAGGCTATTGGAAGCCCCCCAAATTTTACTGACATAATCTTTTTGCCGCTCATCCAACGACGTACTTAGCGCCAATTGCGATAAACCAAGGATCGCATTCATTGGTGTACGAATTTCGTGGCTCATATTGGCCAGAAATTCACTCTTAGCGCGATTGGCTTTTTCAGCTTCCTGTTTCGCTCCAAGTAGGGCTTCATTGGTGTGCTTTAACTCGGATGTGCGCAGCCTGACGCGATCTTCAAGCTCTTCATTCAGGCGATACAACTGATCCTGGGCATGGCGACGTTGCGTGTCATCCATCATAAAGCCCTCTAGCGCCTGCAGTTTGCCATTCTCATCAAATACACCGGCACCCTGCTCCCATAACCAACGGTAGCTGCCGTCAGCATGGAGAATACGATACTCAACGGTGTACTGTTCGCGCTTCGCTACCGCGCCCTGCACTTCCGCCCAAACACGATCGCGATCCTGCTGATGAATAATCTCACTGAACTGGCTGTCGCCACCCATCACAAAACGTTCAGTGGCGTAGCCGGTCACTTTATGAAATGCAGGACTCAGGTATTCCATCGTCCAATGGGTGTCATTGGCACAACGGTAGGCAATGCCCGGCAAGTTACTCATCAACAGTGAAACTTTGCGCTCACTTTCCCGCATCGCTTCCTCAACCGCTTTGCGGCTAGTGATGTCGATGTGGGTTCCCACCATACGCAGTGCTTCGCCCTGCTCATTGCGCTCGGTGACAGAGCCTCGAGCGAGGATCCAGCGATATCCCCCCTGCTTGGTACGCATGCGAAATTCACGCTGATAGTTACGCAGTTCGGGGTTATCAATCACCGCCTGTACAGCTTCGAATGTCGCGTCACGATCATCGTCATGCATTAGGTGGGAGAAGGTTTCCAAGACATTAGGCAGTTCGCCAGGCTGGTAACCCAACATGCCATACCAACGAGGACTAAAATAAACTTCCCCAGTTTGTATTTGCCAGTCCCAGATACCGTCATTAGATGCTGTCATCGCTAAATTAAGTCGATGCTCACTTTCCAGCAACGCTTCCTGAGAAAGCTTCTGTTCAGTGATATCCCGTATGGTCACCAACACCAATTTAGCCTGTTCCAACTCTATGGGGCTCAAGCTGATTTCGGCAGGAAACATGGCGCCGTTTTTACACATGGCTAAGATGTCCAGTCCTGCGCCCATGGTTCTCATTCTGGGGTCGGCAAAATACTGGGCCATCCACGAGCTATGCTGAACCCGCCTATTAAACGGGATCAACATTTCCACTGAGCCGCTCACCAACTCGTCATGACGATAACCGAAACGTTGGATCGCACGCTCATTGGCTACGGTGATCACCCCCTCATGGTTAACCACCAAAATGGCATCTGGGGACGCCTCCAACAGCGCACGTCCTTGCTGTTCGGCACGCGTCATTAACTCAAGTTCAGCGGTGCGTTGCCCCAACACATCTTCAAGTTGCAAATTACTGTCATTCAACTCCCGATTGAGCTTGGTCATGGAGTCAGCCATCTGGTTGAACGTATCTGCCAGCAGTCGCACTTCCAATGCTCCCGTAGCTGTCACTCGCTGGTCGTAATTCCCTAGTTTGATACCCGCAGCGACCTTAGTCAGCCCCAGCAACGGCTTCGTTACCCGGCGCACAACGATAATGATCAGCAACAGTGCCAGTGGCAAAACCGTGCCCGCGATAATCAGTAACCGATTTGTCATCGCGGCGTGTGATGCAAATGCTTCCTCGTGATTAAGGGTAACAACCAACCCCCAATCCGCTTCTGCCAGATAACGAACGGCAGCGACTACAGGCAAGCCGTGGTAGCCCGTCGCTTGTTCAATAAACTGTTCTTGCCCGGCTAACGCCAACATTTCAGGCGAACTTTCATCATCGCTGGCGATCTCAACCAGCACTTTGCTGGGAACAAAACGTCGGGGAGTGAGATAAACAGGCTTGCCTTCTTTGTTGTAACTAATGACTAAAGTCTCACCGCTTTCACCTAAATGACTGTAGTCAGAGCTGACATCAAAAACCCCACTGACGCGGCTATGTACCAAGATTACCCCTAAAAAATCACTTTCCAGCACCAATGGCGCACTAAGTAAATTTAGGATTAAGCCACCTTCCCGCTCATAGATACCGGTTTGCACCCGGGAGGAGCCGATGATAAACGCCCGATGCTCTGCCATATTCCGTCCAATCAGCCCCTCATTTGAGCTGGCTACCAGCCGGCCCTTAAGGTCGAGAACAGAAACAGCAAACAGATCAGGCAAAGTGAATTGGGCATCTTTGAGGATACGACGGATACGGATCAGCTCTTGCGTATCCCCCGTGTTGTTATAGGTCAGCAAAGAGCGACGCAACTGGGTGCGGCTGGCGATCAATGCAACCCGCTCCCGGCTTTGACGCAGATACGCTTCAATGCGCTTCGCTTGAGAATCGGCGAGCGTACTTAACCGCAGTTCGGTTTGTTCAAGTAGCGCTTCACGGTAGGCTGCCGCAGTTAACAGCCCCACAGACACCAGTGACAGCAGCACGATACTGCCAACCCCGAACAGGAATAGATTCCTTAGTTTCATCTTGCCGTTATCCCAGACATAAAACTCCCTGTGCAATAGCGCACGGCATCTATCATGCTAGCAAATCAATAGCAAAAGGCGAGCAACAACAACCCGTTGCGTAGTACAACTGGGGGCTAGCGCACGCTCTTAATCTCATCCTTAAATAAACTCAGATGGAAATATCTCTTGACAGTAACCCCTATCACAAAGTACACATAGCAGCATTAGTGATATTGACATTACAAAACTGACGGTAACGTGAATTCAATTCGGCATATCCTACGACTAAACCTACTACTGCTCGCAGTTCGCCTGCGCGGGTTTGTCATGCCGACCGTATAATACGACCGGACAGAACAAAAAACCCGTGCAGCAAGCGCGGGTTTTTTTATTGTTTAAGCGAAAGCAACTAGACGCCATCAGGGGGCACCATGAGCGACCAAGTGATCATCTTCGACACCACCTTAAGAGACGGCGAACAAGCGCTGTCAGCGAGCTTGACGGTGAGAGAGAAGCTACAGATCGCCCTCGCCCTTGAGCGCCTTGGTGTTGATGTGATGGAAGTTGGCTTCCCGGTGTCTTCACCTGGTGATTTTGAATCTGTTCAAACCATCGCCAACACCATCAAAAACAGTCGTGTTTGTGCCTTGTCACGCGCTGTTGAAAAAGATATCGATGCGGCAGGCGAAGCCTTACGTAACGCTGCGCAAGGGCGTATTCATACCTTTATCTCCACTTCAACGATCCATGTTGAAAGTAAATTAAAGCGTAACTTTGACGATGTCCTTGCGATGGGGATCAACGCGGTAAAACACGCACGCCGCTATACCGATGATGTCGAATTTTCTTGCGAAGACGCAGGTAGAACACCTATCGACAACTTGTGTCGCATGGTCGAAGCCGCCATTACAGCCGGTGCAACCACAGTCAACATTCCAGACACCGTGGGCTACACCATCCCATCAGAGTTTGGCGGCATTATTCAAACCCTATTTAACCGCGTGCCCAACATCGACAAAGCAATTATCTCGGTGCATTGCCATAACGATTTAGGTTTGGCCGTAGCCAACTCTATCAGTGCCGTGCAACAAGGCGCTCGCCAAATCGAATGTACCGTCAATGGTATCGGCGAACGCGCCGGTAACTGCTCGATGGAAGAGGTGGCGATGATCATCAACACCCGTAAGGATATGTTCCCGAACGTCACCACGGGCATCAATACCAAAGAGATTTATCGCACCAGCCAGATGGTCAGCCAGCTTTGCAACATGCCGGTTCAATCTAATAAGGCGATTGTGGGTGCCAATGCATTTAGCCACTCTTCAGGTATCCACCAAGATGGCGTGCTCAAAGCGAAAAACACCTATGAGATCATTACGCCAGAAAGCATCGGTTTAAGCCAAAATGTCCTGAACCTGACAAGCCGCTCTGGCCGCCATGTCATCAAGCATCGCATGGCGGAAATGGGTTATGGCGTAGATGACTACAACATGGATGAGTTATACGCAGCCTTTTTGAAGCTGGCCGATAAGAAGGGTCAGGTGTTTGATTACGATCTGGAAGCCTTAGTATTCTTCACCAATATGCATGACGCAGATGATTACTATCATCTCGACTATCTGTCTGCACAATCTGGTACTGGGATCATGAGCACTTCCAGCGTGAAGCTGCGCGCGGGTGACAAAACTATATGTGAAGCGGCGACAGGTAACGGCCCGGTTGATGCCGTATACCAAGCGATTAGCCGTGCCACTAATATCGAATTTGAAATGAAGGATTATCACATCGGAGCCAAAGGCGCTGGTGAAGATGCATTAGGTCAGGTCGACATAGTCGCCCTGCATAACGGCCGCCGTTTTCACGGCATGGGCCTTGCAACAGACGTTATCGAAGCTTCAGCGCAAGCCATGGTGCATGTGTTAAATCACATTCACCGAGCAAAGGCCGTTGAAGCCAAAAAACAAGAGATTCAAGACATTAAAGTAGCGGGTGAAAAATGAGTAAGCAAAACTACCGCATTGCGGTATTGCCAGGGGATGGTATCGGCCCAGAGGTAATGGCGGAAGCGATCAAGGTGCTGGACGCCGTACAACAGAAGTTTGGATTCACCCTCGATTATCAACAATATGATGTCGGCGGCATCGCCATCGACAACCACGGTGAACCTTTACCTCCAGCCACATTAGCAGGCTGCGAAGCTTCTGATGCTATCCTATTTGGCTCCGTGGGTGGTCCCAAGTGGGAAGGCCTGCCACCAGAAAAGCAGCCCGAACGTGGTGCATTGCTGCCCCTTCGTGGCCACTTTGATCTATTTTGCAACCTTCGCCCTGCCAAGATCCATCCTGGTTTAGAGTCATTGGCGCCGTTACGTGCCGATATCGCCGCCGCAGGTTTTGACGTGTTGTGCGTACGCGAACTCACTGGTGGTATCTACTTCGGTAAGCCCAAAGGCCGCGAAGGTGAAGGCGAAGATGAAACCGGCTTCGACACCATGAAGTACGCTCGCAAAGAGGTGCGTCGCATCGCACACATTGCGTTTCAGGCAGCTCGCGGTCGTGGCGGCGTGGTCACCTCAGTCGACAAAGCCAACGTATTAGCGACATCGATTTTATGGCGTGAAGTGGTTGAAGAAGTCGCTAAAGACTACCCAGACGTCACCCTGAATCATCTATACATCGACAATGCGACCATGCAGATGTTGCGCTATCCAGCACAATTTGACGTACTGCTGTGCGGCAACCTGTTTGGCGATATTTTGTCGGATGAAGCCGCCATGATCACCGGCTCTATGGGCTTATTGCCTTCCGCCAGCTTAAACGCCGATGACTTCGGTTTGTATGAGCCAGCAGGCGGCAGCGCCCCGGATATCGCAGGCCAAGGTATCGCCAACCCGGTGGCACAGATCTTATCCGCCGCCATGCTGCTGCGTTTCAGTCTGAAGCAGGAAGCAGCCGCCAACGCCATCGATGTTGCCGTGTCTAAGGCATTGAGCGAAGGCTATTTAACCGGTGAGCTGTTACCCGCTGAAAAGCGTGACCAAGCCAAATCAACCAGTCAGATGGGTGACTTTATCGCCCAAGCCGTGTTGGAGAGTTAATCATGGCACAGACCTTATACGAGAAAATCTACAATGATCATGTGGTACGTGAGGAAGCTGGCGAGACGCCCGTGATCTATATCGACCGCCACTTGGTACACGAAGTGACCTCACCGCAGGCATTTGCCGGTTTAGAGTTGATGGATCGTCCTCTTCGTCAACCGGGCAAAACCTTTGCCACCATGGATCACAACGTGTCAACACGCTCATTGGCGATAGACGCCTGTGGCCCGCAGTCTGAAACTCAGATGCGCACCTTGGCCAATAACTGTGAAAAGTTTGATGTGACCCTATATGAGATTGGTCATATCAATCAGGGCATCGTTCATGTCATGGGGCCAGAGCAAGGCCTCACCCTGCCTGGCACCACCATTGTGTGTGGCGATTCACACACCGCCACCCACGGCGCTTTCGGCGCTATCGCATTCGGCATCGGAACCTCTGAAGTTGAACATGTGATGGCAACGCAAACTTTGAAGCAGCCGCGTTATAAAACCATGCAGATTAAGGTCACAGGTAAAGCTGGGCCGGGTATTACCGCAAAAGACATCATCCTGGCCGTGATTGGCAAGGTGGGCACAGCAGGCGGTAATGGCCATGTCATTGAATATTGCGGCGAAGCCATTGAAGCCTTGTCAATGGAAGGCCGTATGACCTTGTGTAATATGAGCATCGAGTTTGGCGGCAAAGCTGGTCTGGTGGCACCCGATCAAACTACCGCCGATTACCTCCAGGGGCGTCCATTTGCGCCGAAAGGCAAAGATTGGGAAGAGGCCGTGGCTTACTGGCAAACGCTGAAATCTGACGTAGATGCCAAGTTTGATACGGTCGTTGAACTAGACGCCGCCGAGATTGAACCTCAGGTCACTTGGGGCACTAATCCTGGCCAAGTCACCGGTATCAACTCTCCGATCCCACAACCAAACGACTTCGCAGATCCTGTGGAAGCAGACTCTTGCCGCAAGGCACTGGCCTATATGGGCATAGAAGAGGGGCAGAAACTAACGGATCTGACCGTCGACAAGGTGTTTATTGGTTCATGTACCAACAGCCGTATTGAAGATTTGCGTGCGGCCGCTGACGTGGCCAAAGGCAAGAAAGTTGTTGCCGGTATCGAAGCCATCGTCGTACCGGGCTCAGGCCAGGTGAAGAAGCAGGCGGAAGCGGAAGGCTTAGATAAGATCTTCACCGAAGCCGGTTTTGAATGGCGCTTGCCAGGTTGCTCTATGTGTTTGGCAATGAATGATGATCGCCTAGGTTCAGGAGAGCGTTGCGCTTCCACCTCGAACCGTAATTTTGAAGGTCGTCAGGGCCGTGGCGGACGCACCCACTTGGTCAGCCCAGCAATGGCAGCGGCAGCCGCCGTCGCAGGTCACTTCGTTGACATCCGCAAGTTGAAATAGGAGCAGATCATGTCAGGTATAACTACATTCACCGGCTTGGCAGCGCCATTGGATCACTCCCATGTCGATACCGATCAGATCATTCCAAAGCAGTTTCTGACTAAAGTCGAACGCGTTGGCTTTGGCCAGCACTGTTTTCATGACTGGCGCTATTTGGATGAAGAGGGCGAGCAGGAGAATCCCGATTTTATTTTGAACGCGCCACGTTACAAGGGTGGTGAAGTTCTGTTAGCGAGAGAGAATTTCGGTTGTGGCTCTTCCCGTGAGCACGCGCCCTGGGCACTGAAAGAGATGGGCTTCCAAGTCGTGATAGCCCCGACCTTTGCCGACATCTTTTATGGCAATGCCATCAATAACGGCATGCTGCCGATTCGCTTAACAGAAGCGCAGGTGCAGCAGCTGTTCGAAGAGGTCGTCGCAGAGGAAGGCAGTAAGATCACTGTTGATCTGGAAAACCAAAAGGTGATCGCACCAAGTGGTGCCAGCTTTAGTTTTGATATTGATCCTTTCCATCGCGAATGCATCATGAAAGGGTTGGACAGCATCGGTTGGACGTTGCAGTTTGCAGAGCAGATCCAAAGCTACGAAGATAACATCCCTGCCTGGCGTCGTTAATTCTTAACAGCAGGTCAACAAAAAAGGCTTCCCTCGGGAAGCCTTTTTTATTATTTGCAGTATCACCACGGGTAACTTAGACAGATAGCGTCATCTCACTCAGGCGCAAATTCATTTGCTAATCGCCGACCCAACATTCAAACAGTCAGATCCTCCACCACCAATGTCTATTGCGCCATCAATGACAATTTCAAACGCCTGTTTTATGACGCTCTAGGTTTACGTCAGGCTTTTTTACAGAATTCTAATGCTGTGTGATGCCGTTAGCAAAACGTCGGAATGTTGACGGACAGTTCACTTTTTAGTCGGTACCATCGCTAAATTGTTTAAATTTTGTAAAACCGTAAACGCTAACTTTCTGTGACTTACCGAGGAACCATAAGGATGATTTGGTCTAAATTCGGCAAAGCGCTACTCATGCTGCTCATTGCAGCGGGACTAAGCGCCTGTAACGATCGCAAGATAGAAGATGAAGTGTTCTACTTTGTGCTACCTGATCGCTTTCACAACGGCGATACCAGCAATGATACCGGCGGTATCGACGGCGAAAAGCAAGATCATGGCTATGATCCGGCTGATAAACGTTACTACCACGGTGGTGACCTCAACGGCTTGATTAAAAAGTTACCCTATCTGGATCAGATGGGCATCACTGCGATCTGGATGACGCCAGTATTCAAAAATATGCCCACCGTAGATAACTCTGCGGGCTACCATGGCTACTGGACCATCGATTACACCCAAATCGATCCGCATTGGGGCAGTAACGACGAACTACAAACCTTGATAGACAAAGCGCATAAGCGTGATATCAAGGTGTTTTTCGATATTGTCATCAACCATACTGCTGATGTGATCCGTTTTCAGGAATGCCATAACGCCGACGGCTCACTGATCGATCCGGAAACCGGCTGTCCTTATCGCTCTCTGGATGAAATAGCGACCAATCCTTACACCCCGTTTGCCCTGCCCGGCATGGAAGAGGTGAAGGTTCCTGCTTGGTTAAATGATTTTGAGTACTACCACAATCAGGGTGATAGCACTTTCAGTGGTGAGAACTCATTCAATGGTGACTTCTTCGGTCTGGATGATCTGAAAACAGAACATCCAGATGTCGTTAACGGCATGGTTGATCTGTTTAAATATTGGATCAGCGAATACCGCATGGACGGCTTTCGTGTCGATACCGTAAAGCATGTAAATATTGAGTTCTGGCAACAGTGGACCCCGGCCATTATGGCTCACGCTGAAGATGAAGGGCTGGACGACTTCTTCGTATTTGGCGAAGTATTTGAAGGTCACCCTAAAGATTTGAGCGTTTACTCCACCAAGGGACAGCTCCCTTCAGTCCTCGACTTCGGTCTCTATTACGCCATTCGTGACGTAGTCGCCGATTCCCAAGGCACAGATCGCCTGCAGTGGATCTTTGATCGCGATGACTACTACACCGATGCTGACAGTAATGCGTCGCAACTGCTGACCTTCTCCGGCAACCACGACGTTGGCCGTATTGGCCAGCAGATCGACATCTTTAATCCAGAAGCCTCTGAAGAGGAGCGTCTGGCGCGCGCCGAACTCGCCAACAGCATTCTATTCCTGGCTCGTGGTGTTCCCGTGGTTTACTACGGTGACGAGCAGGGTTTTACCGGTGATGGCAACGATGCTGACGCCCGTGAAGATATGATGCCCAGCTTGGTTGAAGAGTTTAACGACAATGATCTGATCGGCACGGATGACACAACCGCCGACGACAACTTTAATAAACGCCACCCGCTGTATAAAAATGTTAAGGCGCTTTCCAAGTTGCTCGACAAGTACAATGGTTTGCGTCGCGGTGACCAATACGCACGTTACAGCAGTGCAACCCCTGGCATTTTCGCATTCTCAAGAATGGACAGCGATGAGCGCCGCGAATACCTGGTTGCATTTAATACCTCCACCGAAGAGCAGAGCTTCTCCACTGATGTCGACGGCAGCCGCTATGCCCGTATTTGGCCCAAACCAGGTGAAAAGCTAACACCGGATGCTGACGGCCAACTAACGCTCACGGTGCCAGCTCTGTCTGCTGTGGTTTACCTATCCATGGACAAGATAGCCAAGCCTGACGACACCCCTGCCCTCTTATTCAGCACACTCACTGACGGGGCGATGGTAATGGACCGCGTGGAAGTCGCGGTCACCATGGCTCACGAAGTGCCAGCCGCCTATCCAGGCTTATATGGTGTTGATTTTGAAGCCAGTGTTGATGGCGGTGACTGGATCTTTATCGGCCACGATGCTGCGCCTCCTTATCGCGTCTACTTTGACGCCACCGAACTCGCCGATGGCACGCCGGTCAGCTTCCGTGCCACTGCAACCAATGTTCTCGATGAAAGCGTGATTGAAGTAACCACCGAAATTGGTGCGGTCGAAGGGATGACCATCCTGTTTGAAAAGCCAGAGGAGTGGGAAGCACCCAACCTCTACTGGTGGGCTGCTGCGCCCCAAGCCGACACCAGCTGGCCAGGCGTCACCATGGAACATGTCATTGAAAACTGGTACCAGTTCAAGTTCGACGATGGCGTCACCAGCGCCAATATGATCTTCAACGATGGTGCAGGTCAGCAAACCACAGATCTCTACCGTGAAGGCGATGGCTGTTACACCATTGATGCCGGCTGGCAAGACAGCTGCGATCTACCTGAGCCGGGGATCACCCTTTACTTCAAGCAGCCTGATGGCTGGGCCGATACCATAAACCTCTATTATTGGAACGCTGCTCCTGCGGATGACGCCAGCTGGCCTGGCGTTGCCATGGAGCTCATCGGCGAAGGTTGGTACAAATACCAACTGCCTACCGATGTCGCCATGGCCAACATGATCTTTAACGATGGCAGTGGTAATCAGACCGGCGATCTCTATCACGAAGGAGACGGCTGTTACGAAAATGACGCCTGGATCGTCGACTGCGAGCCACCCCAAGCAGGCATCAAACTCTACTTTAAAAAGCCTATCGACTGGACCGATGGCATTAATCTCTACTACTGGGATGCAGCCCCTGCGCCAGCGGTTGACTGGCCTGGCGTTGCGATGACTGATGAGGGCAACGACTGGTACAGCTACCAGATGCCGCTAAACGTGACCATGGCTAACATGATCTTCAACGATGGCAGCGGCAATCAAACCAGCGATCTATACCGAGACGCTGACGGCTGCTACGAAAACAGTGAGTGGATAGACAGCTGCGATATCACAGGATCAGAGCCTGGTTTCACTGTCTATGTTCGCCGCCCATTAAGCTGGAACGTACCCAACATCTATTTCTGGGGCACAGCCAACGATCCTGCATGGCCCGGCGCCGAGATGACAGCCATTGGTGATGATTGGTATAGCTACCAGTTTGCCGACGGTGTGTCAGCTGCCAATGTGATCTTCAATGACCTCACCGGCAATCAAACCACCGACCTCTACCGTGATGCCGATGGTTGTTACGACATAGAAACCAACGAGTGGAGCGACAGCTGTGCTATTCCAGGTTTTACTGCCTACCTAGAGAAGCCAGATGCCTGGGCAGCACCCAACCTCTATTTCTGGAGTCCTGGGCCAACAAATGCACCGAATGTTGGCTGGCCAGGTGACGCCATGACCGATCTAGGCAGCAACTGGTTTAGTTACCAGTTTCCTGCGGGCGTGCAATACGCCAACCTGATCTTCAATGACGGCACAGGTCAACAAACATCGGATCTTTTCCGCGAAGGAGACGGCTGCTACAGCGTTGCAGAAGGCGATTGGACTGATAGCTGTGACTATCCAAAGCCGGGGCTAAAGCTCTACTTCAAAAAGCCCGGCGATTGGGGTGGCGACGTCAACCTCTACTATTGGGAAGCGGATCCGGCTCCTGCAGTTGACTGGCCAGGAGCGGCCATGACCAGCCTTGGCGATGACTGGTACCTGTTTGAGTTCCCACAAGGTGTGGACAGCGCTAATCTGATTTTCAATGATGGCGCAGGTAATCAAACAACCGATCTGTTCCGCGACGGTGATGGCTGTTTTGGTGAGTTCAGCGAAGATTGGCGCAACAGCTGTATCACGCCAGACTCAAGTACAGACGTTGAGATCCAGAATGCTTCGGCCCACTGGGTGGCGCTGAACAGTCTTCTCTGGACTCCATCGGACAGCCGCTGGGCTCGAGTCGAGCTGGTTTCCGCGCAATCTCAATCCATTGTTGTGGTTGATAACCAACTGCAAAACGTAGAGACCTCTGTCACTCTGAGTGCAGGCGCATCCATTCCTGCAGATATTGCAGAAAAAGCACCGCACCTGACCGGACTAGATGCTTGGTCAATCGACGCTATCGATGCGACAGTCGCAGACCAGTTGCTTAAAGGTCACCTGCTGTTGGCGGCGTATGACAGCAATGACTTCCTACTGGAAGTCACCCGCGTACAAACACCTTGGGTATTGGATCAGCTCTACGCATACGACGGCCAATTAGGTCTCTACTTTGAGCAAGGACAACCCCATATTTCAGTATGGGCGCCGACGGCGCAAAATGTTCAGCTGATCCCCTCTAGCGATGCTGTTTCTGATGGCACAGCGATTACCGCATCATCAGTCGCTAACGGGGTCTGGCACTTTGTAGGCGACGCCAGTTGGGATCTGATGTACTACCAGTTTGAAGTCAGTGTGTTCCATCACCTGAGTGATCAACTGGAGACCTTCCGCGTCACCGACCCTTACTCCGTCAGCCTGAGCACAGACAGTCGTTACAGCCAGGTGGTCAACCTCAGCGATGCCAGCCTCAAGCCTGCCGGCTGGGATGGTATTCAAAAAGCGCTGCCACCCCACAGTGATATCACAGTGTATGAAGGCCATGTTCGCGATTTCAGTGCGTTTGACACGGCAGTACCCGCAGCACATCGCGGTAAATACTTGGCGTTCACCTACAATGGCGTTGACAGCGCACCACTGTCAGCGGGTATGGCCCATCTGCAAGCGCTGCAAGCTGCAGGCCTGAGCCACTTCCATCTGTTGCCGGTGAATGATCTAGGCTCGATCAGAGAAGACGGCACCATGCGTGCAGATCTCGATGACCCCTACAGCAAGCTATGTGCGCTGGTAACCACACCTGCGGTACAAGCACGCTGTGGCGATTTCGACGGACTGACACTTGGCGAAGCACTAACGCAGTTAAAAGACGCAGATCCACTCAATGCTGAGATCCAGGCGATCTTGTACGAGCCTCGTAGCGATGCAGCGGTATCAGTAGATGGCTTCAACTGGGGTTACGATCCCTATCACTTCAACGCGCTGGAAGGCAGTTACGCCACTGATCCGCAAGGCACGGCACGTATTGTCGAGTTCCGCGAGCTAGTGAAGGCTCTGGACGAAGTCGACCTGAATGTGGTCGTTGATGTGGTCTACAACCACACCTTCGCTTCGGGTCTGTCTAACCAGTCAGTTCTGGATAAAGTGGTTCCGGGCTATTACCACCGTCGTAACCCATTCAGTGGCGATGTCGAAATGAGCACCTGCTGCGACAACACCGCCACCGAGCATGAAATGATGGGTAAATTGCTCACCGACACCTTGGTTCACTGGGCTAAGCACTACAAGATTGATGCGTTCCGCTTCGATCTGATGGGCCACATCCCTAAAGCGGTGATGGTCGAAGCGCAAGCCACACTGCAAACCCTCACCCTAGCCACTGACGGTGTCGATGGTGCCAATATCTACCTGTATGGCGAAGGCTGGGACTTCGGCGAAGTCTCTGGCGACCAACGCTTTGAACAAGCCACCCAGTTCAACATGGCAGGCACGGGCATTGGTACTTTCAACGACCGTTTGCGTGATGCGGTACGTGGTGGCAACTTCACTGACCGCGGCGCTGCACAAGGGTTTGCCAACGGCAATGAGCTGTTCTGGAATGGCCGTGCCCCCGGCGCTTCCAGCTTAGTTGACCAAGCTGACCGCATCCGTATCGGCATGGCTGGTAACCTGCAAACCTACCCGTTTGTTGACAACACAGGCACCACCACCGATGGCCTGAGCTACAGCGGTGTCGGCTACAACCTGGATCCACAGGAAGCGGTCAACTACGTCGACAAACATGACAACGAGACCCTTTGGGATAACACCCAGGCGAAACTGCCAGACGATATCAGCATCGCTGAACGTGTCCGCGTTCAGGCGCTGAGCCAGTCATTTGTCAATCTGGGCCAAGGTATTCCTTTCCATCAAATGGCGTCCGACTTAGCGCGCTCTAAATCGATGGATCGTAACTCGTTTGATTCCGGCGACTGGTTCAACAAAATCGACTTCACCAAACAAAGCAATAACTGGGCTGTCGGTCTGCCACCTGCAGAAGCCAACGAAGCACGTTGGACGCGTATGGCTGAGATCATGAGCAACAGCAACACCGTCGCTCAGGCTTCTCACATCGAGATGGCCACCAGTCTGTTCCAACAACAGCTGCAACTGCGCTACGACAGTAAACTGTTCCGCTTAGACACAGCAGAACAGGTCGAACAGCGCCTTGCTTACTGGAACACCGGTCCAGATCAGGCCGCTGGTATCATAGCCATGAGCGTCAGCGACGGTGTCTGTTCAGGTAACGACCTCGACCCAAGCTATGACGGCATTCTGGTGCTGTTTAATGCCGACCGCGTGAACCGCGACATCACACTGAATGAACTGCCAGGACTGACCCTGCATAGCATCCAGCAAAATGGCGCAGACGCGGTAGTAAAAACAGCCTCAGTAGACGGCGCGACATACAGCCTACCGGCGTTAACTGCCGCCGTTTTTGTTCAAGAGCAAGGCGCGGCGCAAGGCGAATTCCCTTGTAACCCCAGCTATGGCGCAGTCACCGAGCCAGGCTTCACGGTTTACTTTAAAAAGCCTGCGACCTGGGCGGATCCCAACATTTACTACTGGGATACGGCACCTGAGTCATACAGTGTCGACTGGCCTGGCGCGGCGATGCTGCCACTGGGTGATGACTGGTTTAGCTTCGAGATGCCTGCCGGTGTCGAAAGCGCCAATATGATCTTTAATGACGGCGCGGGTAACCAAACGGGTGATCTCTACCGCGAAGGAGAAGGCTGCTACGAAGCTGACACCTGGAGCGACAGCTGCACCCTACCCGGTCTCAGCTTCTGGTTCGAGAAGCCAACAGACTGGACGGATGAAGTGTACCTCTACTTCTGGGGCGCATCTGTCGATGGGCCAGGCTGGCCTGGTATTCAGATGACAGATTTGGGCAACGGCTGGTTCTTCTTCCAACTGCCTGAAGGTGCCCGCTCAACCAACCTGATCTTTAATGATGCTAACGGTTCGGGCAACCAGACCAGTGATCTGTTCCGCACCGCCAATGGCTGTTACAGCACAGTGAGTGGCTGGAGCGATAGCTGCGATTTGCCTTAACCAACAGGCAATTATTCAGTTAAAAAAGGCCGCATCTGCGGCCTTTTTTTAGTTTGATGAACATCAAATAACCACCAATTCACCATTGGCCAGCAGTGTTAATAGAAAGTTAAAACCGCTAAACTGCTGCTTTTTAAGGCAACCTTTAATAAGGGATTTATGAAGTACTTAAAGCAAGGACTGCTCTTATCTGCAGTATTATCTACGTCACTCGTCACCACACATATCGCCAACGCCCTTTCTCCCGCCGAGGAAGAGCCTAGACCACTGACTCTAATAGAAAAATCTGTTTGGGGATCGGCTAGCTACTCGCGAGTTCAAGCCATCGAAGGCAATATTTATACCGGCTCACAGTCTACTATTGATGTATTAGCTTATTCCGATACAAATGAATTTACGCTAGTAGATCAGCTAACAACAGCCGCACACGGTGTAGATTGGTTGTTAAACGAGGCCAACTCTGAATATGTTTTCCGCCTTCAAAGTAATGATAGCGCGGGTATTACACTCGCCACATATACACAAAGTGATCTGGCCGATGGAGATGACGAGCAGTTAGCACTCGATACCTATGCCATCACCCAAACACTGAGTAAATCGGGTGCCATCATCAAAGATGGTTATATCTATTTCAATGCCGGTGACAATGGACTTTATATCTTTGACGTCCGCGATCCCCTCAATATTGAACAGGTCAATCTGGCCGCTATCGTCGAGTTCAACGACCAGATGGTCGTATCGGGAAACACGCTGTATATCTTTCCAGAGTATACGGATGGCAACTCTACGCTGGTTACCACATACGATATAAGTGATAAGCAAAGGTTAGTAAAAACAGATGAAATCACGGTGGAGGGCATTAGCTTTGCACGGGAGTACACGACCGATGAAAACAACCTATATCTGTCGACCTATAACAAGCTCTTTGCAATTCATTTTGATGATCATGATGTAGACCTCATCGCCACAGATTATAGCGAGGTTTACTATTTAACCGCTGCAAATGGATATCTCTATCGCGGCACTAATCATTACACCGGCCTTATTGAAGTGTATGACACCCAAAGCGGCACCCCCGTGCATGTCACGACCATACCTGGCACTCAGAGCTTTGCCAGCGATGCAGTGATCGCGGATAACAACCTCTACATAGCGACAGAGACGGGCGTTTATACCTATGACTTGACCGATCCAGAACAACCATCAGCCATCGGTTCATTCAGCCAATCCGGTAGAGTGGGTAAAGTGATCAAACAGGATGACTCACTTCTCCTTGCACACGACCGAGGAGGGTTGAAATCTCTGCCACTGACCGAGGATATGAAGATAGATGATACCGCGGTCGATTTTATTAACACAGAAGCTGCTTATACTGTCGTGACTGAGGGTAACCTCGTATACACGGCCAATGAAAATGGCAAAATGGAAAGTTGGGACGCAACAAATCCTACAAGCCTCGTATTAATCAGTGACGTTCAAACCATAGGTAGCGGCGTTCTACAAAGCCTGATTGATGGTGACGACCTGATCCTAGGGACAAATGGTGGTATTACCCTAATAGACAAATCTGCGTCAGGACTAATGCAAAATGTACGCAGTATTCAACTGCAAATAATCGATAATTCAAATGCGTATATTTACGACATGCTACTGCACGAAGAAATACTATATCTGGCAACCACGGTTGGCCTGCAGCTCGTTGATTTAAACGACAAACAAGCACCAACGCTCATAGGAATTGTTAATCCAACAGGTGAAATCACACAGGATCGAGACAATACCTATTCTGATGCAGTCCGAGGGCTAACGATACAAAATGGCAAACTCTATAGCGCCGGCAGCGGTGTATATGAAGGGGTCCTAGAGTGGGATATCAGCATTCCTGGCAGCCCCAAGTCTACCCTGGCCTATCCTGATCACTTTGGCGTTTACTCGTTAGCCAGCTTTGAAGATAGCTTTCTGCTAACGCTGAATGGGAACGGTGAAATTGAGGTATTTGAATTGGATAACCTCGCTGGCGATCCTGTCACAACGCTACAAACCACTGCATATGAATACGATGCAGGGCTGACATTGTTTGACAATATGTTAGTTGCCGACAGCGCTGGCGGCGGACAAGTCACCACCATCGAAATTAACAAAGCACCAACCATTGTTGAATCAACCCTTCAAGCAACGGAAGACACCGTACTCAATGGCTCTTTCAGCGTAGAAAATGAAGTAGACGAAGAGGTCTCTTTTGAACTCTATGGTAGTGCCGTTGAAGGTGTATTTAGCGTCGATGAATCAGGAGATTATCAATTCACTCCTGCAGCCAACTCAACAACAGCAGGTCTGGTTACCGTCCAAGTGGTTGATGTTCATGGTGGAAGTAGCCTTAAACAAATCGCTATTGAAGTGGCCGCGGTGAATGACGCACCAATCGTTGAAGACGAGTCTGCCAGCACCATTCAGGGACGACCGGTATCGGGACAATTCGTCGCCAGCGATATCGAAGGATCTGTTCTAAGCTACGACGTCACCTTGCAGCCAGCGCAAGGCGTATTAACCGTCAATGCACAGGGGAGTTATACCTACACGCCAAACACCACTGCCGTTATCGGTGTCGACAGCGCTGAAGTAACGGTTACAGATGCAGAAGGCGCAGCATCAATCATTACCTTAGCGATACAAGTAAACCTCAACACGCCACCGACGGTTGAAAATGCTGCAACAAATACAATTCAAGGGCGTTCTGTTTCTGGGACTTTAACTGCCAGCGATGTTGAGGGATCGACATTAAGCTATGAAGTCACAACGCAGCCATTACAAGGCACATTAACAGTCAATACCCAAGGCAGTTACGATTACACACCAAACGATGCGACGTTTGTCGGAAGCGATACCGCTGAAGTCACGGTCACGGACACAGAAGGTGCATCCTCGGTGGTAGAAGTGACCATCCAGGTTGTAGAAAACACACCGCCAAGCATCGCTCCGGTGAGTGCCAGCGGCACACAAGACAAGCCCCTCACCTATACCATTACAGCCAGTGACGCAGATACCGATACTCTCACCTACTCTGTCTCTCGCCCACCAGCCAATGGCACAGTGGTACTTAATCAGGACGGTAGCTTTACCTACCAACCAAATGAGGACTATGTCGGGACGGATAGCTTTGAAGTAACAGTAACCGACCCCAACGGAGCTGAAGCCAAAGCCGACGTCAGCGTAGATTTGGCGGAAGCATCTAGCGGCGGTGGGGGGGGTTCATTCGGGCTAATTACTCTGATTGCACTTGCACTGCTTGGGTGGCGCCGACGGCTTGCAGCGTAACTAATGTAGATAAACGAAGGCTTCCAAAAGGAAGCCTTTTTAATATGGACACGCTTTACTCATAAGCGCTCCTCCCCAGACAACTCTTCCGTCATTGTACTCCGTGTTGCCAACGTCAATAGTACCTTCTCGAAATAGACCAAACGAAAACGGGCTGAGCACGTATAACGCGATTCATGTTTTAGCCTCAGATTAATTTGCGCCGTGACTGTAGAACTTTGTAGATGAGCTGATTTCTCACGCCAATTGTAGACTCACCAAGACCAGTTAGCGTACTCGCTAATTTATTAATAAAACCAAAGCAAATTTAGACAAAGCTTTATATAAAACAATAACTTAACCTCTCAACGAGAATGCATTAACATCGCGATTACAACACCAAAACCAAGATCCATCATGTCGATAAAAAGAATACTGTTATCTCTTACTCTTTGTTTTATGAGTCTCACCACCTCTCTCTCCGCTTCTGCTCAAAGCCGCCACATCACCCTTGAGCTTTTTAATAAGCAGGCAGGTGTACAGCAACGAACCAATGCGCCAATCAGCAGCCGAACCATTGACAATAAGGTGAGTGACGCGACGCCACGAACCAGCAGTCAATTGACCAATGAGGAATCTCAGTTGCTCGTTGTCGCGGTAAATAAAAGTGGCGACGCACTGTCTGAAACCGTCATTCAAAATCCATTGCGCAAAAACGTGGAATCATTCAATCCAGACACGGGGGAAATAGAACACGCCCAAGTCGTTGAACTCCCCAAAGGCGTTGTTGATATCACCTTGCCTGAATCTGCAGATATCGAGCAGTTGATCATCTATCAACAAAGCGAAGGTAAGCTGGTTGAGATCGACCGGATCACCGTGGGAAAGTCCACCATTAAGGCACAGAGCCGTGTGGCAGCGATGAGCGATGATGTATTTCCGGTGCTGTATAACGGCGATTCAGACAACCGTTCTGATCTTGTCATTGTCGCCGACGGCTATACCGCCAGCGAGCAAGGTAAATTTGAACAGGACGTTCAGCGGGTTGTTGAAGGCTACTTTAAAGAAGTGCCCTATAACGAATACAAGAAGTTTTATAACGTCTGGGGCGTAAAAGCGGTGAGCGCCGTGTCCGGTGCAGGCGTCAATGGCCAGCAGATCAATAACGCTTTTGGTGGCCATTTTGGCTGCTACGGTATTGATCGACTGCTGTGTGTCGATGAATCTAAGGTTCAGAGCTACGTGCGCGCGCGTATGGATACCAATGCACGTGACCAGATTTTGGTGGTCGTCAATACCACCAAGTATGGCGGTGCTGGCGGCACCGTGGCCACCATGTCTCTGGCCAGTGCCGCGATTGATCTGGCCTTGCACGAAATTGGTCACTCATACGGTGGTCTGGCTGACGAATACGACTACGGCACTTGTTACGGCGGCGAGCCTAGCGAGCCAAACTCAACTTCCCGTCGTGGTCAGAAATGGGATTATTGGAGCGATATCAGCAGAGTCGATTGGTTTGAAGGCTCAAGCTACTGTGCCACCGGGAAATATCGCCCCACCAACAACTCGATGATGCGCTCGCTTGGTCAGCCATTTGAAGAGATTAACAACGAAGTTTTGGTTCTAAAGACTTATCAATACGCCGATGCCATTGATAGCTTCAGCCCCACAAAAACCTCTTTGTCTGCGCATGGCAGTCAACAGTTCGAGCTTGAAACCATTGACCCCGCGCTGAGTACACAACAGATAACCTGGTACGTGGATGGCAGTGAGGTGGCAAACGGTAGCCAGTTTACGTTATCAAAAAATAACTATAGCGATGGCAGCTATCTAGTCAAAGCGGTTGTGCAAGACAGCACCAACCGCGTACGCCGCGACCCAAGTAACCTGTTGAGTGACTCGATCAGCTGGACGGTCACACTCAGTGGTGACGACACACAGTGCCCAGAGCTTACCGATGCCCCTAGCGGTTTAACCGCAACGCAAATAACGACAAACGCTTTCACTGCATCATGGGAGCCATTGGCAGATGCCAAGCAATATCAAATTGACCTGTTCAGCAACGATGTATGGGAAAGTTTCAGTACCGCAGCAACCAGCTATCAATTCACCGGCCTCACTGAAGGCAGCGACGCTCAGGTGCGTATCAAAGCCAGCAACGACTGCAGTAGCACAGGTTTCAGTGCCGCTGTCGCGGTTAAACTGGACGACAGTCAAGGTTGCGACGTTCCCCAAGTGGTTGGCCAATTGGCGATCAGAGCCGTCACTGAAACCTCTTTCAATGTCAGCTGGGACGCAACGCAGAGCAGCAGTTCATACCTGATTCAGTTATGGGATGAAGGCGCGAAGAAGTGGGTTGATCACGGCACCACCCAAGCCACCGAGCTGACAATCACCAATCTGCCTTCAGGCACCACCCAGTATGTTCAAGTCATTGCGCTCAATGCCTGTGGCGATCAAGCGAGTCCGTCTGCTTGGGTAACCATCGAGCTGTTAACCGATACTCAACCCTGTGAGGCGCTAGCCGCCCCAGAAAAACCTTGGGCAACCGATATCACAGCCACAGGATTTACTGGTCAATGGAACGCGCTGGCTGGCGCTGCGTCCTACGAACTGCAACTATGGGATGAAGCCAACCGCCGTTGGTACGCTTACACCACCACCACAGACAATCAGGTGCAGGTCACCGGACAATCAGGTACCAGCTACTTCTTAATCAGAGGGGTCAATGCCTGCGGTGAGCCTGGTGAGTATTCACCATGGACAGAAGTCAAACTGACCTCTCAGTGTACTTCTGCGCCAGCGGCTCCCAGCATGGCAGTTCAGGGAGGCACAGTCTCGTGGACTAAGATCTCTGACGCCACCAGCTATGAGCTAAAGCGATGGACAGGCAGTGCCTGGGTTGATTACATGGAAACAGCCGCAACATCGCTGCAGGTCACCGCTTCAACCCCCACTTACTTGATCGTTCGAGCCACCAACAGTTGCGGAAAGAGTGGATACAGTAACTGGGTAAAAGCCCGCTAATCTATACCTCACTCAGTCTTCCCTAAGGCATTAAAAAAAGGCTGATATACCAAGGTATATCGGCCTTTTTTATGGGAACCAAATACTAGCAAAACATTAAAAAGGGCCTAGATAGGCCCTTCATGGATCTGGCTTTAATCTGGCGAGGACGAGCGGTCTACCTTGCACCATGATTAGTCGTGCTAGTTTGACTGGCTCATAGCTTTTTCAGCGTCAAGTCACCGTTAACAGAAGTAAACTCGATCTTACCTGCGCCAGCACCCAGCTTGGTTGTGAGGCTGCTACCTGAGCCATACTCTTCTTCAATCGCACGGTCATCGCTTATTTGGTTGTCTATATCCCCTCCCGCCACGGCACTGGCACGCACTCGGGCGCTGGTATTGGCGGGTAAATACAGGTCAGCATCCCCATTGACTGTAGCTATGGTCACTTCAGGCGCTTCACCGTTGCGAATTTTGGCTTCGACATCACCATTGACGACATTCATGAAAATTTGTTGCGCCTGCTGAATATCCGCAGTGATATCGCCGCTGACCGCTTCAAACTTGACGCTTGTGGCCTGGGTATCTGATTCAATATCACCGCTGACCACTTGCAGCGCCAGTTTGCCAGCAGACTGCTTATCTTCAATATCACCGCTTACGGTGGTTAGACTAATGTCACCGTCACAACGCATGCAGGTGAGATCTCCACTCACGGATTCAATCTTCAGTTCACCCATCACTTGAGTGGCTACCACATCCCCGCTGACGGTGTTGATCCGGCTGCGGTTAGTAAAGCCACTAATATCGACATCAAATGAAGTACCAGCAATAGACAACACACTGCCTTTGGGAAGCGATATTGTAAGTACCGAGCCGGGGTCGTTAACGCTGTACTCGCCAGACTTCGATTGCTTGATGACAAACGTGGTCACGCCATTTTCTGATGCAAAATCATAGCCATCAGCCTTCGGATCGATCGTGCCCGAAATAACCACTTTGTTATCGTCGCTGGCGCGTATCTCGGCCTTGCCAGCAGGCACCACTATTTCAATTTTTTCATTGCCAGTGACCTCTCGCTCGATACTGATTGGCTCGGCGCAGACCGACCAAGCAAACAGGCTGGTGACTGCGATCGCTAGCCATTGGTGAGTCAGTTTCATTGTTGTTCTCCCTCTATTCCGTCGATCTGCCCTGTCGTTTAAGCAGTAAATCGAATCAATGTGTTTAGTAACTGGATCTGCTTGTTATTCAAGTCTCGCAACATGCTCAAAAGCTTCTGGTTGTCGGGCTGCAGCGTCAGGGCTTTCTGAAGATCTTGCTCTGCGCTGTCCATCAGTATCAACTCCGTTTGCCAAGGGGAGATATCCAAACCCACGGCAGCAATGGTTTTCAGCAACGCGTTCTTTTGCAGGCTGAAGTTAGCCACAATTTGCTCTGCCGCCGTGCGCTCGATATTGATGACGATTTCAATATCAGGATCATCGCTGGGCTTAAACATAAAATTCCAGCTACTAAAGGTCAGCAAAGCCAAGGCCGCCACACCCAGCCAGCGACGCTTTTCCGCAGGGGTCACTTCCGTCTCTGGGTCAACCAACTGGTCTTCAATATCAGGCCATAGATCCCGTTGTGGTTGCTGTTCTGTTGGCAACTGCGCCAGCAGTGCATCAAGTTGTTTATCATTCATCTTTTAACCACTCCTTGAGCAACTGTCTTGCTCGATGGAACTGGGCTTTGCTACTACCTTCTGCGATCTCAAGCATTTCTCCGACTTGTCGATGGCCAAATCCTTCAATGGCGTACAAAACGAATACCGAACGGGCTTGAGCAGGCAGTCGTTGGATCGCTTGATCTAATGCCAATGTCAGGTGGTTTTGTGGGTCATTGCCACGGTTGAATTCGCCTTCGTGCAATTCACCGACTAAGTGCCAGTTTTTGTGTTTGCGGCAATGATCGCTGATCCGAGCCGTCGCGATGCTGTAGAGCCAGGTACTGAATTTACTTTCGCCACGAAAGTGAGCCAGCTGTTTCCATGCGCTGATAAACACCTCTTGCGTTACGTCTTCCGCTTGTGAGCGATTACCCAGCATACGCAACGCCAGCGCATACACACGCCCGACATTGTCGTCATATAGCGCTTTAAATGCTGCCTTATCGCCATGTTGAGCTTGCTGAACCAATGGCTCTCTCAAAGCTGTCCCTTCGTTGCGTAGATTATGTTTCTGCTGGGTTAGTCGTTACAGATGATGAAAAGGTTTAAATCGTTTTCTGTTTTTTCTCAAAAATTTTCTTATATAAGAAGAGAATTTAGGCGGGTAGATCTCTCTTCGTCACAAAATAAGCATGGCGGACGCAGCGATCGACACCATGGTAGCTAGGCGTATCAGCCACTGAAACCCACTCTGAGGGGGTGATTCATCACAGATTCCTTGATCTTTATCGCTCAAAAGCGACGCAGACAATATCTCGGTCTTGCTTCGATAAATTCCTCAAATTGACGGCTGTAAGGCTTCCCGCGGGAAGCCTTACTATTTTTTCTAAAAAATTACTCACAAGGAAAAATAGGTTAACTAATAGCTAATTAATGCCTTTTCAATAATTAAAGCCAATCTATTTGCGCCTTCTGTAGATAAATGATTCGAGTCGAAATACAATGGCTTCCCATTGTAGTCACCATAACATTTATCATTACTACACAGTACTTCCTTAGGATCTACAAATACAACTCGATCACAAGATTCAGCAACAGACTTATAGATTTCTTCCGTTAACTCATTCTGCCTTCTGTATTCTTCAATAGATATAAAAACTCTTCCTCCCTCATCTCTAAACAAGCTGTTTTTAGCCATTTCTTTAGGCACTGAAAAGTCAAATACTGGAGTATCTTTAACTATAATGACAGGGTTATCACGTGACAATTCACATATTGTATTTATATAACTTTCCCCCATCATCTTTTTATATTCATCACGGCTTCCATTAAATGATTGCTCTGTATATTCGTTGGGGTTCTCACTGTCAAAAATAACATTCAGCCAATTATGTACTACGATTGGAGTGTTGGGAGGGATCTTCCTAAATGCCTTTTCTAGCCAATCCCCACAAGAATCATATCTAATTCCATTCTTTATATAAAAGATCCCCTTAATTGTTCTACAACTTGACAATGTCCAATCTAATGTTTTGTTAGGTATCATACTTGCGATATTTGGCACTAGGCTTTGTGCATGACTATCACCGATTACAATAGCCCCGACTTCACCCGTACCATATTCACACTGCCTTGACTCTTCACCATAACCAGCTAAACACTCATTCCTTCGAAAATTTATGTCCATCTGACCAAGCGAAGAAACTGTAACAGAAGAATTATAATGCCAAGCAAACCCGTTTGTTAAGAATGTCCCTCCTCCTAACAAACCCGTGAACACAAAAAAATAAATAGGTTTGCATTTTAAGTACTGAACAGGGCTACCAAAGTCATTTCTAAACTTTATATTTTCAATGTATTTACTACTGATAAAACCAATAAACACTGATAATAAAACACCTAGATATATGAAAATTTCATTTAAAGAAAAATAATAAATAGCGACAACAAGAGGCCAATGCCATAGATAAATAGAGTATGACCATTTCCCTAGTTTTTGAAAAATAATATTACCCGTAACAACACTATCATCTCTTTGTGCCTGAATTATTAGAAATGCTCCAAAAACAGGAAATAGAGCTAAATATCCAGGCCATAAGTTTTCTTTTGAAATGAGAATGTAAGATAAAACAATCAGTGCCAAACCTAACCATTCAAACAACTTCTTTCTATTATTTTCTAGTTTGAGCGGATAAAGGTAAGCAACGCCACCAAGCATCATCTCCCAGGCTCTGGTTGGCAGAAGGTAGTACGCTGGATCAGGCCATTTATAAGTAGCTACAATACAAAACAGAACCCCTAATGCGGTTGCAATCAAAACTGTAACTTTCATAACCTTTAAAGACATAAACTTTCGCATAGCGACAAGCACTAACGGATAGATCATGTAAAACTGCCACTCAGCTGACAAAGACCAGGTATGCAATAGCCATTTTTCGTGGGAAGCAGCATCAAAGTAACCTGACTCCCTCCAATATGTAATATTGGATAAAAAACCCATGCTACTCCCTACGTGCTTACCTAATTCTTTGTAATCTAGTGGAGTAAGATAGAACCAACCAAACACTAACAATACTAAACAAAGAACAGCTAATGCAGGTATTATCCTGTTTGCCCTTGAAACATAAAACTTCAAAATAGAAAAGCTATCTTTCTCTATCCCTCGAAAAATTATCCCTGTCATTAAAAAGCCAGAAATAACAAAAAACACGTCCACACCAGCAAAACCACCGGGCATCCAACTTTCATCAAAATGAAATAGTACAACAGCGATTACTGCTATGGCTCTTAAACCATTTATATCTTTTCTAAATTGCAAAACACCACACCAACCAAATAAACCAATTGTACGTATTTTATACTAACCATGTAGTAAGGCAAGGATATGTCATACAATGAAGAATAATAATCTTTTTGTGTTTTTAAATGTTATGTCAGCGACAAGATTTAAATTAGCATTTCCAAATACACCGGTGATTGAACCTAGTTAAACCAAATATTTGTCTCACTAACAATAATTGGTTAGCAATCTTTAATTCTCGCCAAGCTAAGAATAGCTTAGCAGGTGCTTATGTTATTCTTCGTATTGCAATAGTCGGATTTAGCGGTACCGGTGCATGACACTCCAGAGTACAACTTGTAACATACGGGCTTCTATGAGTATTACCTCGCTCATATTCGGGTGACGCTCAACGGAGAGCTGAACACTCAAGCGACGATTTTCGGTATTTATATTGGCGATTACACAGCTAGAATCGTCCCCATTGAATTAACCGTAGCCATTAAGAATGGGGGGCGTTCTCCACTAATTTCCATCACCTTAGCCTTGAGCAGATGTGACGAAAAGTTTGGCGGTTTGAAGTAGCACCTGAAACTCATATTTCTCCACATAGTCGTCAAAGACAGCTACGCCTTCAAAAACTGAAATTTCAAATGGCTCTAAGCGATCAAAGGCCTACTCTATCATTGCTTTTTCTCGGTATTCACTTTAGGAGCAGAACACCAGAAAAACCATAATCAAGGTGACGAATGCGGGTACAAATTTCATAGATACTTAACGCCGCTAGCACTGGTAACGGCGTCTTAGTTCGTTGTTGCAAAAGAGCGCAGCGACGAGTCCGTGACTTGCATTGTTATACAGCTTTGGCATTGAACACTATCAATTCAGGTTCCTGCTGCTCGGCAAGGAAATCAGAGAAATGCACGTGCTCACAGTCAGAACCATGCTTATCAATATCTGCTGCCACTCCCTCCAGGAACTTCTCTAGCTGTCGAAGCTCGGTTGGTTCAGAAACAAGAGTAACTTCCTTGAGACTTTGAGGTGATTCTTGGCAAGGGTGACGGAGCATCGGGGTAATACGGTCCTTCAAAAACAAAAAAGCTTCCCAGAGGAAGCTTTTCACAGACAGAAGTGATGAACTCTGTTTAGCCGTTCACAACTTGGGGCTCATCTTTGGTTGCGGTCGCTAGTTTAAGCTCTGGCTTAGCCGCTTGTTCTGACTTTGCCTGTTCGGCCTCATCGGCGCTAGGTGTATCCATTGGCACATCAGGCTTGGCATGTCGCTCATGGAGGAAGCGCAGCACTTCCGCACGATAGTGGTTGTAAGTCGGATCATCAGCCAGCGCCAAACGCTCACGAGGGCGTGGCAGATCGATATCGAGGATCTGACCTACCGTCGCTTCAGGGCCATTGGTCATCATCACAATACGGTCTGACAGCAATACCGCCTCATCCACGTCGTGGGTGATCATAATGACGGTGTTGTTGAGTTCGTTCTGGATCTCCATCAGCGAGTCTTGCAAATGGGCGCGAGTTAGCGCGTCCAGTGCACCAAACGGCTCATCCATCAGCAACACTTTTGGCTGCATTGCCAGCGCGCGGGCAATACCGACACGTTGCTTCATTCCGCCGGAGATCTCATCCGGACGCTTGTGCATAGCGTGGTCCATGTGCACCAGTTTCAAATGATGCTCGATCCAGTCACGCATCTCCGCTTTGCTCATGGTTTTTTTAAAAACGGTCTTAACCGCCAGTTCAACATTTTGGTAAGCGGTGAGCCAAGGTAATAGTGAGTGGTTCTGGAACACGACTGCACGCTCGGGGCCGGGTTCATCAACCTCTTTGCCGTCCAAAATGACGCCGCCATCGGTGGCCTGATAAAGGCCTGCGACAATATTCAATACGGTCGATTTACCGCAACCGGAGTGACCAATCAGGGAGATAAACTCGCCTTTGTTAATTTTCAAATCAACCGAGTCCAACGCCTTAAATGGGCCGTTGGGCGTGGGGAACTCAATCGATACCCCTTCAATGCTTAAGTATGAGCTGCTCATCATTCTGTTCCTCAATAAAAGTGGCACTTCCGTGTGCCGCCATCGTCCCTGAGGGGGCTTGGCATCTTATTCTGCTGTTTTACAAACCACAGCAGGGCTTAACGAAGGACCGCGGACTTGTCCCAGGAGATCCAGCGTTGCAGCGCCAGCATGCCGCGGTCCAAAATGAAACCGATAAAGCCGATGGTAAATACCGCGACCATGATCCGACCAAGGGAGTTAGAACTGCCATTCTGGAATTCGTCCCAAACAAACTTGCCTAAGCCAGGGTTCTGCGCCAGCATCTCTGCGGCGATCAATACCATCCAGCCCACACCAAGGGATAACCGCAAACCGGTGAAGATCATTGGGATAGCACTGGGTAAAACGATCTTACGGATCTGAGTAAACCAGCTCAGGCGTAGCACTTTAGAGACGTTAATCAGGTCTTTGTCGATACCCGATACGCCAACGGTCGTGTTCAGCAGGGTTGGCCATAAGCAACACAGAGTCACTGTAATGGCTGAGGTAACAAAGGATTTGGCAAACATGGGGTCGCTGGAAACATACACCGCAGACACCACCATGGTGACAATAGGCAACCAGGCTAAAGGTGACACCGGTTTAAAGATCTGAATAAGCGGATTGAGCGCGATATAGAGTGTTTGATTCAGGCCACATAAGATGCCAATCGGAATAGCGATGATCGATGCAATCAGGAAGCCAGTGAACACGGTCACTAAACTGGTCCAGATCTGATCAATATAGGTAGGGCGACCATTATAGGTACGCCACTTAACCTTGGCATCAGGATCTTTGGCTAACTTAGCGGCGTTGCGTTTTTCCTGACGTTCGTAAAATGCGACCGCTTTTTCACGTTCCGCTTTATGCTCCTGCCATAAGCCACTCGCCTGCTCTATCACCTGCGACGGACCAGGCAGTTGCCCCAGGCTGGTTTGTACCTTGCCCGCCGCCCACGACCACAACAACAAGAACACCAAAAAGGCGAGGATCGGAACCCCAATATTGCGGAAGATCGTGTTAATTTGTGCCAACGGCTGGTCGCCTCGGCACAGCTTTACCAATGGCGTGATCCCGCCAATAGATTCGAGTTTATCTAATACTGCTGTTGCCATCATTGCCCCCTTGCAATTCCTTGTGGGTGGCCTCGCGTCTGAAACCTCAAGGCACACCCACTGGCTTAGATAACGCGCCGTGTTACAGCTGCGTCTTACCCTTCAGACCAATTGCGAACTTGTTCAAGTAAGCGTTAGGCTGAGTACCGTCATAAACGATATTGTCGATAAAACCTTTCTGTGGTGGCTTGAAGCCATCTTCATCCAGTGCAGGGAAGTCAGACGCTTTCGCTTTACCTTCTTTAATCAGCTCTTGCGCAGCAGCCATGTAGATATCAGGGCGATACACCTCTTTCGCGACATCCATGTACCAGCTGTCTGGCTTCTCTTCCGAGATCTGGCCCCAACGACGCATCTGTGTCAGGTACCAGATAGCATCGGAGTAGAACGGGTAAGTGGCGTTGTAACGGAAGAACACGTTGAAATCAGGCACATCACGCTTATCGCCTTTTTCATACTCAAAGGTGCCGGTCATGGAGTTAGCGATCACGTCATAGTCAGCACCAACGTAGTGAGACTGAGATAAGATTTTCACCGCTTCTGGACGGTTGGCGTTATCATTTTCATCCAACCACATCGCTGCGCGGATCATCGCTTTTACGACACGCTTATGGGTTTCAGGGTATTTTTCAGCCCAGGCTTTGGACACACCGAACACTTTTTCCGGGTTGTTTTTCCAGATCTCGTAGTCAGTGATCACTGGTACACCGATACCTTTAAACACTGCCTGTTGGTTCCAAGGTTCACCAACGCAGTAACCGTAAATAGTGCCCGCTTCTAGCGTTGAAGGCATCTGCGGTGGTGGTGTCACTGACAACAGGGCTTCAGCATCAATCTGGCCTGAGGTGTCACCTTTATGTGGTGCATAGTAACCAGGATGGATACCGCCAGCCGCTAGCCAATAACGTAACTCGTAGTTATGCGTTGATACCGGAAAGACCATGCCCATGTTGAATGGCTTACCTTCATCGGCATATTTTTCGACAACAGGTTTCAGCGCATCAGCCTTAATCGGATGCACTGGCTTGCCATCAGCCTGCATAGGAATATGTTTTTTCATCTCCTTCCAGACATCGTTGGAAACGGTAATACCGTTACCGTTCAGGTCCATGGAAAATGCAGTGACGATATGCGCCTTGGTACCGTAGCCAATGGTTGCACCCAACGGCTGACCCGCCAACATGTGCGAGCCATCCAGTTCACCGGTAATGGTACGATCCAGTAACACCTTCCAGTTTGCCTGTGCTTCCAGCTCTACAAACAAACCCTCATCTTCAAAGAAGCCCTTTTCTTTTGCGACAGCCAATGGCGCCATGTCGGTCAATTTAATAAAGCCGAACTTAAGATCTTCTTTCTCTGGCTCAGCCGCGAACGCGCTGGTGGCTAATGCGCTGGACACTAGGGTCGCCACGCTAAGTTTTGCAAACCACTTTTGTTTTGACATGAATCTCTCCCAAAGCTGTTGTGATGCGTAAAAGTGCGAACTGTTTCTGGGTAGAGGTAGTACACAATGCGTACCAACTTTTTAAAAAAATAATTAACCCATTGTTAACAAAGGAATAAACATAAGTTTCAGGGGGTAACAAAGGCACCCCTAAAGGGGTATGAAATAGAAAGCGAGGCGAACCACGAATGCTCAAATAGGGATAGAAGCTGGACTTGAATGGTGCGACACATAGATCAAATGAAAGAAAAAATGCCCCACCTAGCGATCAATAAAAATAGAAATTTGACGAAAAGTCGTACGTTAATTGCAGCAAGAATAGAACCTAAAAAAAGCAAAAACCGCGCTATTAAACGCGGCTTTGTCATTCAGAACCCTTAAAACTATATCGCAGCTATAATGGTAACGCCTGACCATTCAATTGCAGCTGACCTTGTTGCAGCTCCGCTTCAGTACGGTATTGCTCCGTGGTTTCATCAAAACCGATATAGCCCAATGCAACCATCTGCTGAATAAAATCGGGGGGTATTGGTAGCAATTGCAATAAACGGTGATCAACAACGAGCTTGCCATCACCTGTCAGCTCTTCTTTCAACAGTGGAAGTTGCGAAAACTCCGTTAACTGGTTGGGCGGGAGCTTGAGATGCAGTTGCGCGGTTAGGTTCGCATCCTGCAAATTAAGCTTCAACGCATTGATGTCAATTGCCAGCCCTTTTTGCAACAGTGCTAATAACAACTGTTGCGCATCTTCGGCACTGAGCTCGGCTTGCTGCGATGCGTTTTTGGCATTCATCCAAGCGCCTTTGTCGAGGCCGCTAACACTCATCTTCAGGTGACTCTGCGCTGAATGATAAAGCCCCATCCCCGGATTAATGGAGATCGCCTGCCACCCCAGGTTAATACGTTGTTCAAGTCGATCGGCCTGCTCGGTTAATCCGTTTTCAACGGCGAACTCCTTCAGCGACAGCTGCATCGTATCGTCTGAGGCATCAAAGCTGGTGATAAACAGATTACTTGAGCCGGTATAAAAACCGCCTCCCAAAGGCACAGCGTCTACTTCGAGTCTCAGCCCGGCCAAACGCGCTTCACCCGCTAAGCCATTGATGCTGAATCCATCCCAGTTCAGATCCAACAACAGCGCTTCAGCTCCCCCCTGATAGCTCATCAACGCTGGTTGAAACTGTACGACGCCCAGCATTGGGTCTTCGATCAACCAGTTGTCCATCGTCACTTCGCCGTTAATCTCACCCAGGAAATTAACTTCGGTAATGGCTTTGATTGGCAAGCGCTCGTTATCGAGCTGGCTTTGCCAAGCCGCAGGGGCGACTAGCTCTGTGGTGATCTCGACCTTGTGTGGCCAATAAACGGCACTGTTTACAAATTCTAGTGGTGATGAGGCTACTGGCGTAGCTTGTTCCTCTTCAGGCATCTGCAGGTGATAGCGATGTTCACTACCAAACAGTGAAAAATGCTTCGAAGCCAAGCGCAGTTCGGCATTGACACTGTCCGTCATCCGAACCAACTGCTGATGTTGAAGATTGAGGTAATACTGTCCATGGATGAAAGTAGCACCTAGCAACAAGGCACCACCGGTGACCAACAGCGCAAACAGACTAATTAGCGCTTTTTTCAACATACCGACTCCCGAAATAGTCATCACATCCTGTTAGCTACAACCCGTCACGTTATGCGTTCGCCATACTGGAAACAAGCATCAAACACACAGTTTTGAATACCGCTGCTGAAAAAAACTACAGAAAGGCGATCTCTTGCCGATTTGGATCATAAGGAGTAAACATAATATATGAATAAGCCATTTTTATGGTTGGCTTTGCTTTGCCTTGTTTCTGCCGAGATCCACGGCAAGCAGATATCCGCCCAGCAGCAATACACAGACACAGCACTTAACCTGAGTTTCAGTTGGCTTGACCGGCAGAAGAACACCCAGTCGCTTGCGTTCGCCATCAGCAATAAAGCACTACAGGATCAACAAGAGAAAGTACGCGCCTATCGTCCACAGATTGCCGATAGAAACACCTTCATTGCCCTGCAAAAAGCGGCCGCAAGCTACGACTATAAGCAGGTGCAAATTAATATTACCCAACAGCCTCACCAATTAAGCTGGCGGGTAAAAGCCGACGATCCCGAACTACGCAGCAAGGTGAAAGCGGAGCTGGCGCAAGCCGCAAAAGAAGCGCAACAAGCCTACTATAAAAGCAACCATTACAAGCTATATACCAGCCCTTGGGGGGAAGAAGGTGTGATCCCGGATCACGCTTATTACATGGAGCTGAGCATGGAAGCGATGAAACCCTTAGGGCGTTTACTCAAGGAGAAGTTTCCAACGATATCCGCCAGACAGATGGCTGATTTCATTTTGCCCTTTGTCCAGTCGATCCCCTATGTCACTCAGGATTCTCGGATCACATCGGCAGGGTTAGGTTACTTACCGCCACTCAGGGTGTTAGCTGAAAATAGAGGGGATTGTGATAGCAAAGCGGTATTGATGGCGGCGATCTTAAAGGCTGTCTATCCGCAGCTAAATGCCGTAATGATCTATATGCCTAACCACGCCATGCTGGGCTTACGTATGCCCTATTTGGAATCAGATATAAAGATCACCGCCGATGGCATCAACTACTTGGTGGCGGAAGTGGCTGGCCCTGGATTATTTCCCCTGGCAGAGGCGAGCGATTCGAGTAAAAACGCGATAGCAAATAATCACTTTAGTGTGCTCGAACTGCCCTAACGTCTGCCTCTAAGCCTCTGGCCAAAGGCTATCATCAGCCACTAACACTGGGTAGAAACCACCCGATTACGTCCCGCTTGCTTTGCCTTATACAATGCCTCATCGGCCGTCTGAATAAGCTGCTCAGGCGTGCGTTCCAGAGAAGGTACCGTCGCAGCGACACCGACGCTCAGCGTCACCACGGAAGCGACCTCTGAATACTCGTGGGGCACCTGTAGCGCTTCGACTGCGGCACGCATCTTTTCCGCCAAAGCCACCGCTGCGTCTTCGGTTGCCTCTGGCACAATCGCCACGAACTCCTCACCACCATAACGGGCAACAAAATCCGCCGGACGTCGCAACGCATTAGCTAACGCTGCAGCCGTCGCTCGTAAGCAGTCATCACCTTCGGTATGACCATAGTTGTCATTAAACAGCTTAAAACTGTCTATATCCATCAACAGCACGGCGATAGGTGTACTGTTACGACGAGCTCTAAGCCACTCAGCCTCTAACAGCTCATCAAAGCGACGACGGTTAGGGATCTCTGTCAGGCCATCAATAAACACCAACTGCTCAAGCAGGTCATTCTTCTTTTTCAGCGCAATATGGTTCTTCACCCGCGCCATCACGATAGGCAGATTGAATGGCTTGGTAATATAGTCAACCGCGCCCAACTCTAGCCCTCTGGCTTCGTCTTCACTGCTATTTTTACCTGTGATAAACACCACCGGCGTATTTTTGGAGCGTGCATCCTGCTTTAACTGTCGGCATACCTCATAGCCATCCATCTCCGGCATCAACACGTCCAGCAGGATCAGATCGGGCGGATCGTCAGAAATAGCGATCTGTAGCGCTTTTTCACCACTGGTGGAGGTTTTAACCCGATACCGTGGAGATAGCGCCTGCGCCAACAACTTAATATTAATCGGCTCATCATCAACGATCAGTACCGTTGTTTTAGTGATTAAACTACTCATTCACTGACACCTTCAGCTTCTCGTGGCTGTTGTTTTAAATATTCTAAAAGTAACAATGCCTTAGCAATGGCCTCATCATTATCAAACGCATTAAGTGCTTGCGAAAGGGCGTTGACGAACGCCAAACCATCCCCAGTAAGTTCCTCTTTTAGTGGCTGCAATGCTTGCTCATCAACATATTCGCTAGACTCCAACGCACTAATCATCTGTTCTACCATCAGAACCGCTTGCGAGCCAAACGCCTCATCGACCACGGATGCTTCCCGCGGAGAAACTGAGGGCGACAACCCAGTAGCGGCAACACTGTCGTCTGTGGCAATAAGTTTTTCCATCGCGGCAATGGCATCTGCTAGCGCTTGCCCCAACGCAGACAATGGAACCTGCTGCTCATCGGCGGCCTGTTCCCAGCTAACACATTGCTCTGCCAATATAGTTGCTCCCAGATTACCTGCCACACCTTTTAGTGTATGCACATCGCGCTTGAGCTGGTCGCTTTCCAACGTCTCTGCCGACACCATCTGCGCGGCAAGCGCTCGGTAGCGATCACAGAACTGCGTTAGCGCGCTCAATAGCGCAGTCTCGTTGCCACTGAACTGACGCAGCGCAAACACTCTATCCAGCACCACTTTAGGTTTAATAACGGCAGGCTCTATGGGCTCGCCATCGGAGGCAAGCTCTTCGCTAAGTAACCAACGCTTTAACACCTGATCAATCGCCTCTGGGCTAATCGGCTTGGTGATATGGTCATTCATCCCAGCGTTAATGCTCTTCTCTCTGTCTCCTGCCATGGCATGAGCCGTCATCGCTACAATCGGCAAATCACCCATTTTGGGTAAGGCGCGTATGGTCTCGGTCGCCGTCAAACCGTCCATAACTGGCATTTGGATATCCATCAATACTAGGTCAAATGATTTTTGTTGCACCATGGTCACTGCTTTCGCGCCATCATTGACCACATCGATCTCTAATTGATAATCCCCCAACAGACTCAGCGCGACATCCTGATTTAGCGGGTTATCTTCCACCAGCAGCACACGCTTTCCTTGCAGATTACGCAGCGTTGTCGCATCAGACTCACTGCTTTCAATCTCTCCACGGGATAAACGAGATAACTGGCGATGTAATCGATTGGGTAACAGAGGCCGTAGCAATAGCTCCGCTTTGCCTTTTAACACATCAGGTAGCAACAAATGGGAGTAACTACCCAAGACCAAAAGTAGCCAGTTTTTTTCCTGCTCCAACAGCTTAATCAGGCCAGCGTCATCAAGGTGGGACTGTTCCACAAACAGCAGCACAGGCTCTGAGGATTGTCGCAACGCATCCGCCAGCCCCAAGTGACCTAACACCGTCTTGGCATCGATACCCAGCAGCCCCAGCATCTTCCGTAAACGCGCTTGCTCTTCATGGTCTTCAAGCCACATCAAGGCGGTAGAATAGGGTAAGGCTGGACGCGTTACTTCCACTTTCTCTGGCGCAACAAAGATCGCATCAAAACTAAACGTGCTGCCATGACCTGGGGTACTTTCAACCTGAATTGTGCCAGCCATTAGTTCCACTAACTGACGACAGATAGATAAGCCTAAACCGGTACCACCGAAGCGACGGGTCATTGAACCATCCGCTTGACGAAATGCATCGAACAGGTGCTCCTGTACCGCTGGATCGATACCGATCCCGGTATCCGCCAGGCAGACATTAAGCCTCACCTTGTTTCCGCCGATCTGCTCGCCGCTAAGGGTTAATCGAATCTCCCCCTGCTCGGTAAATTTGAGAGCATTACTTAACAAGTTGTTGAGTACCTGACCAAAACGCAGCGGGTCGCCTATCAATATGCCTGGTAGCGATGGTGCCAAATCAACAAGCAGCTTGACCTGTTTCTGCTCCGCTCGCACCACCACATGACTAAGCGCCAGTTCAATCACCTCTTCTAACTGAAACTGGATCTGTTCCAGATCCATACGTCCAGCTTCAATTTTTGAGAAGTCTAAAATGTCATTAATAATCCCGAGTAAACCATCGGCAGCACCGCGCGCTTTCTCCAAGTAGGTCGACAATGGCGGTTCTGGGTGGTTTTTCAAACTAAGCCGCAACATACCGATAATCGCGTTCATTGGCGTACGGATTTCATGGCTCATATTGGCCAAGAATTCACTTTTATAGCGACTCGCCATCTCAGCGTCTTGCTTGGCTTTAACTAACTGCTGCTCAAACTGTTTACGTTGTGAAATGTCACTGTGGGTTCCCAACATACGCACCGGCGCACCATTTTCGTCCCACTCAACTACGCTACCACGCACACGCACCCAAACTGGCTGCCCCTCTTTACCAATCAACTCATACTCAAAGTCAAAGCGTTGGCTAGACCCCTGCATCGATCCCAATAGATACTCTTTCAACCTATCACTGAACTCGATACGATGACGCTCACTTACCAGCCCCAGCCAAGCATTACGCGTGAATGGCAGATCCCCCGGTTCATACCCCAACATGGTCCAAAAGCGATCACTGGCAAACAGTGCGGTACCATCAACCTGAAAGTCCCACAAACCATCGGCCACCGCTTCCAATGCCGTACGGAAGCGCCGTTCGCTGGCATGGAGTTTCTGCTCCGCTTCATACTGTGCGCTCATATCCCTGGCGATACAGATCAACCCGAGGAAATCGCCGTTACTGTCGAAAAACGGGATCCGTAACGTATCCAACAGCATTTCAGAGCCATCGGACAACTGATACCAATCGCGTTTACTGACCTGCTCGCGACGCCGATAGACTCGGGCATCTTCGGCGGTGTCATCACCGTTAACAGGATTTAACTGCGGCTCAAGAGCCCCCACCAAATCAACTTCCGCGACCCCGAGGGCCTGTTCATAAGCGCGGTTAGCTCCGAGATAACGCCCCTGTTCATCCTTGAAGTAGATAAGGTCAGGAATAGAGTCAATCAACGAACGCAGCAAGCTGTACTCTTTCTCGCGCTGCTCGCTGCGCAACCGCAGCTCCTTTGTCCGCTCCGCAACCTGCTTATCCAGATGAACATTCTGCTCTTCTAGCGCCCGAAGCAGCGCTCGTTTTTGCGCAAAGGTTTCACTAACAACATCAAACCACGCATTCCACCCCGTCGGCGATGGATAATCACGTTGAATATTTCCTTCGGAACAATTTTCGATGTGATGCAACAGTTCCGTTGCCGGCTGTACGAAGGTTAACTTGGATAAATGGTTGGTCACCGACACCAGCACGGATAGACCGGCAAACAGCAGAAACAGATTAAGTGCAAATTCGGTCTGCATTGGCGCGAGTAACTGCTCTTCTGGTGTCACATAAACCAGATGCCAAGGGGCATTCGGCAACCCCATTACTTTCAGATGATACCCTGCGACAACCTCACCGGAGATAAATGACTTTAACTCCTCCAGACTATACTGTTGTAACGCTTCCGGTAGGCCGGTACGCCAGTTATAAATCGTCAGCTCATTTTGCTTAACTAATTTTTCATGCGCCAACACGTTACCCTTGGCATCCACCAACATCGCACTGCCCGGCAACGCCTTCTGCTGATTCAGGTAATCGGTTAACAGAGCCAGCGGCAGCTCCATCGCCACCCGCCCACGTCGGTCATCGGTGATCTGAATCACCTCAGACAAGGTCACTACCAACTGACGCAGTACCTGTGACACATGTGGCTCTGACCAGCTCGCGTCTTGCTGCGCACAACTGCGCACATTGTTGAGCAGAGTCGCCGCAACCGTTTCATATTTAGGTGACCAGGGGAACATGTTGACGAAACCGCTATCTGAGCAGTAATACATAGCCCCGACTTGTGGTACCGCCATCTCTAACATCAGTAGGCCAGTATCAAGATCGGTGACCATCATCAGCTCACGATAAAACCACTCGTCCCGTCCCAACATGGAACCACGGCCAAGAATGCGGCCAAAATGCACCCCGGAAACCCGCCGATAACTGGATTCAGTGATCTCCTGGTAATGCAGCTCTAACTCATTGGTTTCAAAGTGACTTAACAGGTAGGGACGATTGATCAGTAATGGCTGGCTAAGGTGGTCAGCAGCAAACTGTGCTAACCCCCCCATGGCGCGGGCACTATTGCCCAACAGCTTGTCGACATATTCAGCGTAATCTTCAATGCCCGCATTATGGCGAGCAAAAGCTTCGTCGCTATGCAGACGATAGAGTACCAAAGACGCTATTAACGCCACCAAGAGAACGCCAAGATAGGCGAGTCGAATGGTGCGCGTATAGCGCTTTAGTATCCCCTGCTTCAAAAGCCTTCACGCTCCTCTGTCAGCGGTGGGGACTGCTGTGCTGGTTGCGTGATGACCCGTAACTCATGGTCTTGATGGTACCAATCAATAAAGAGTTCTCCCGGCATTGGATGGGCAAACTCAAAGCCTTGCCCCATCTCACAGCCCAAAAATAGCAGCAAATCACGTTGTTGCTGGGATTCTATCCCTTCAGCAACCACCCGCTTATCAAGTGACTGAGCAAACTGGATCAAGCTTTTTACCAACAGGCGCATGTCACTGTTGTCACAGGCTTGGGCAACAAAACGTCTATCAATCTTAATGGCGGACAAGGGCATTCGGATCAAGGTGCTGAGGTCCGAGCGACCAAAACCAAAATCATCCAGGATGATCTCCGCACCGGCACGGCGCAGCGATGACAATTGCTCTAGCTTGCGCTCCGTTGAGGTAAACAGCATCGACTCAGTGATCTCAAACTGCAGTTGATGCATATCCAGTTCGTGCGCTTCAACAACTGAGTGAACCCGATTGAGGAAGTCGACAGTGTCGAGCTGGAAGTTTGATAAGTTGATAGCAATCGATAATTGGATCCCCGCCTGCTGCCAGCACACTAAGGTCTGACATACCTGGTTAAGAATGTATTCACCCAGCTGCTCACCAAGACCTGCGGCATCAATCACGGGTAAAAAGTCGCCAGGTGAGATCAACCCCAACTCAGGCTCTTCCCAGCGCAGCAATGCTTCTGCACTGACAACTTTGGATGCCAAAAGATCAACAACAGGCTGGTAATACATAACCAACTGCTGCTCAGCGAGTGCGGTAGGTAAGCGTTGTTCCAGGGTTTGGCGATAATCAGAATCTTCCGCCATAAAGCGAGAATAGAGCATGACATCACCAACGCCACGGCTCTTCGCATGAAACATCGCAATATCGGCATGTTTCAATAGTAGCTCGGCGCTGTCACCATGCTCAGGGTAGATACTGATCCCCACGCTGGCACCTAAGGTAATGCGTCGCCCCTGCACTTCGAAAGGTTGCTCTAACACGCTAATCAGCCGTATCGCTAACTGCCGCGCCAAAGTCTCAGATGAGGCATCAGCCGGCAACAAGACCACAAACTCGTCCCCTCCATAGCGACACAATAGATGATCTTCAGGGATCTCCTGCGCCATCTGTATTGCCACTTCACGCAGCAATAGGTCACCAAAACTGTGTCCGTGCAGATCGTTAACGGCTTTGAAAAACTCCAAATCGACAAACATCAAAGCAAACGGCAACCCTTGCTGCTGGGCACTCTGCAACTGCAGCTGTAGCTGAGCCGTTAAACTTCGGCGATTAGGTAACTGCGTCAATGGATCAACCGTGCCTTGAGCCACGATCAATTGCCAAAGCCCTGACAATCGCTGCTGGAGTAACTCATTGGAAAGAGGCAGCGTTAAAACATCGACCGCACCGGCTTTTAATAACTCGGTTTGCTCATCGGGATCACTATGTTCAGTCACCACGACCACGCCAAAACCAAGGCGTTTCCAGTGACCAATCGCAGCCGTGTCAGCCATAGCGCTATCAACCAACAATAAACTGACTGATCGCGGTGTCGCTGCGTCAACTTGCGCAACAGAATTCAGTGGATTCCACTGGCAATCGATCTCATTTAATTGCTGATCCCAGCCATTAGATGATTGCGAACATAGGGTTACAACTTCTGGCAGAATACTCATGACGGCCTTCATTATCTGTAGCGGGCGCGCAATAATTCCAGCAGTTGAGACAAATAGTTCAATGCGGCTTCCTGATCTAAGGAGATCAAACTAAGGCTCAACTGCTCAAATAACGCACTATCTTCACCAGCCCTAAAGCTGGCCTTTAATCTAGCGATCTCCTGATCATCAATATACTCACCGTCCTGAATCCGGACGCGAAGCGCTTCCAAGCGCCCCAATAACGCATCCCTTGGCACTGGCACGATACGTGACACAGGATCGGCGTTGTCATCTAAATAACTTTTTACTGATTGGATAGTCTGTTGAAACAGAGCACGGAAGTCGGTGACCCATCCCTCATATTCATCATCATAGTTACTCTGTTCGCACAGCTGTTGCCCCTGAGCCAAACTCGCTGACAACGGCTGCATCCCTAGGTTACCCGCGCTACCTTTGAGGCGATGCAACAAAGCGACAAGTTCCTCGCCCTGGCGGTTACGATGGAACTCGGCTATCGCCTCCATTGATTTTGCCGCTTCGCCAACAAAACTACGCAAGCTATTGCCCAGCAACACTTTATTGTCTGAACACTGACGGAGGGCAAAATCGCCATTGAAAATTTGTGATTCCTGTTGCTGCTTTTCTTGTGACTGAGACAGCCCCAGCCAGTGCGCGATGACAGAGAATAGATGGTCGGCGTCAATCGGTTTAGTGACGTGGTCATTCATCCCCGCAGCCAAGCTTTTCTCTTTATCTTCATTCATCGCATGTGCAGTCATCGCGATAATTGGCGTGTCGACGCCACGGTCACGCAGCTGCCGCGCCGCTTCGAGACCGTCCATCTCAGGCATCTGAATATCCATCAAGATCAGATCAAACTGCTCTTTAGCCTGCATTGACAACGCTTGCACGCCGCTGCTCGCTATCGACACATCAGCACCACGACTGAGCAAAAGCTCGGCGGCCACCTGCTGGTTGATTGGATTATCTTCCACCAGTAACAATCGACAGCCAGTCAAATCGATATAGCGCTCGCCCTGATGCTCATCGACCAAGGGTTGAACCTGGAACAACTCACAGAGCTGATCGAATAGTGCCGAGGGAGTAAACGGCTTATAAAGCGTGCGACTGGATAGCATATGGTGCTGACGGGCAAAATCATCTTCATAACCAAACGCCGTCATCATGAGCACCCGCGGCATGGCAAATACCGGGTTTTCATGTTGCATCTCAAGCAGGTGGTCGAGTAACTGCAGACCATCCATCTTCGGCATTTTCCAATCTACCAACAGCAATTGAAACGGCGTATTTGCCCTTGCCCGCTTCATAATCTCAGCTAACGCCACCTCTCCGTCCTGCGCCTCAACCACCTCCACACCAAAGCTTTGCAGCATATTGGCGTAGATGTTTCGAGCACCGGCGCTATCATCCACCACCAAAGCCAACTTGCCTTGCAACGCACGACTTAGCGAAATTGGAGCATCTTTCTCCAGGGTCACGAAATTCAAACAGAAGCTGAAACTGGTGCCTTTCCCAACATCGCTAGTGACCGAGATGTCACCCCCCATCAGCTCAACTAAGCGCTTGCAGATTGACAGTCCCAAGCCGGTGCCACCAAACTGCCGAGTGGTCGAGCCATCGGCCTGCTCAAAGGGTGAAAACAGCGACTCTAAACGTTCAGCTTCAATACCAATACCGGAATCTATGACTTTAAATTCCAGGTTTGCGTTGCCCCTCTGCTCTTCAATACAACGCACTTGCAGGGTGATCTCTCCGTGGGGAGTAAACTTGCTGGCGTTACTTAATAGATTTGTCAGCACCTGTGTTAAACGCAGTGGATCACCAAGCAGCTGAGTCGGTACATCAGGATCTAGCGCTAACAACAGTTCGACATTCTTACCTACCAATTTATGGGAAGTTAAACTAACCGCTTGATCCAGCACCTTATCCAAGGAAAATTCAATCTTCTCTAGGGCCAGTTTGCCCGCCTCGATTTTAGAAAAATCGAGTATGTCATTGATGATCTGCAATAGAGATTTGGCTGAAAGCTGTGCCTTGTCGACGTAATCTTTCTGTTGCGCAGTCAGTGGGGTATTCAGCAGCAACTGCACCATCCCCAACACCGCATTCATCGGCGTGCGGATCTCATGGCTCATGTTGGCTAAAAACTCACTTTTCGCTTTATTCGCCTGGATCGCTTCTAGTGTTCGTTGGGCGACCCGCTGCTCCAACTCATCATTCAACTGGCGTAGCGCTTCGCGCAACGATGCCTCTTCGGTGACATCAATGGCAATAGCGCACAGCGCTTCAATACGACCTTCCAGATCGAGCAAAGGAAAGCGTATGGTGCGTAATACTTCTTGCTCATCAGCGAGGTGAAATGTTTCCTCAAACAGCTGCACCTGCGTTGTATCTAACACCTCTTGATCATGTTTTCTCACTAAGCGCGCTTCAGGGAGCGAAAGAAACTGCTCAACCGTGCCACCCACAATGTTCTTTTTGTCCCGCCCATAGCGACTCGCTAACGCATCATTGACCAACAGATAACGCCCTTCCAGATCTTTAATAGACAACTGTATGGGGGCGCGATTAATCAGCTCGGTGAGCAATCGATCCTGCTTTTGAAAGCGGCGTCGATGGCGGATCATGATGATGGCAAAAGCCAAGGTGCCGGTAGCTAACAGGACAGTCCAACCAATCGCAGAAAAAATCCCCTGACGGGACAAGGTAAATGCTTCGGTGGCGTCCATCTCTACGGCAATACCAAAGCCTAACTTATCATCCCACTGCCATGCGCCAACCACTTCCACGCCACGGTAATCACGGTAGCCATCGACATCGATGCCTTGCTCCTGTTTAAGCGCCTGCTGCACCAAAAATGTCAGAGGCTGATTAGCCCCGACGGCGGCTTTTTGCTTTACAGTTAATGCTCTGCCAGGATCTGCCAGCTTAAGGTTTAAAGCGCTGCGCTGATCAGCATCCAGCAACCCCAGCGCGCGGAGCTGTTTTTCAAATCGACTATTGGACAGCATTAGCCCGTCACTGGTGAAAGCAAATGCTTCACCGCTCTTACCTTGGCGCGCCCGTTGCAATATTTGACCTAACCCCTGCTCTGCATCTTGCTGGATCAATAACGCCGCAAAAGGTTGATCGGCGCCGTCAAACAACGGTGTCGCCACATACTGATGGTACGAAAGATTATCCCCGCGTGTTTTCAGCGGCAGGCTAATCAAGGCTTCACCACGCCAAAGACGAGAAACCAGTTCAGATTGCGCAAGCATAGGGGTGGCTTGACCTATCGCATCGAGCTCGTTGCTAGATAGCACCAGACCATCACGATCTATCAGCTGGTAGCCTGTATAGCGCATCCGCGTCAGCATCGGCATTATCTGCATATTCAACGTCAGATGCGCTGGCGACGCTCGGAGCAATTCGGGCTCAGCTGGTAGCAGGTCCAGCTGATTAGCCAACGGCCGATAAATGGGGTTGTTTATCATCGCGGTCAGGGTATTGACCTGCTGCTCATACCAAGACAGCAACGCTTGATGGGTAATACGTAAAACGGTCTGTAGCGACGCAACCTGCTGTTGCTTCGATATCTGAATATTATGTTCCGTCAGTCGCCAAACGGTCACAGACACCAACAAGATAAAAAATGCGGTGACTAAGTAAACACTGCGAGCGGTGCGAAAAAGGCTACTCATACTGACAACGGTGATCAATCCAAAGACCTAAACTAGCTCTAACCTTAGTCTAGTATTCAATGATTTATAAGCCATTCGGGCGACATTTAGACAACAAAAAGGCCGCTTCGCGACCTTATTTGTTTAAAACGTGAAAAGTAACCTATAAATGCTCTTCCGCGAAAGAGGCTAAGCGGCTTCTCACCACGCCATTTAAATACACATTGGCGCTACCTTCAAAATCTTTAAATCGCTCCACAATGTAAGTTAAACCGGATGTAACTGCAGTCAGATAGTTACTATCAATTTGCGACAAATTGCCGGAACAAACCAATTTAGTGCCCTCACCACAACGGGTGATAATGGTCTTGATCTGCGATGCAGTTAAGTTCTGGCACTCATCAAGAATAACGAATGAGTTTTGAATGCTGCGGCCACGCATAAAGTTTATCGACTTAAACTGAATATTGGCCTTCTCCATGATGTAATGCATGCTGCCTTCAAAGTTTTCATCGCTCTTGTGCAGCACTTCCAAGGTGTCGGTGATTGCTGCCAACCATGGCGCCATTTTTTCCTCTTCTGTACCGGGCAGAAAGCCGATAGATTCGGCAATCTCCGGAGTGTTCCGGGTTACGATGACCTTGTCATACACCCCGGTTTCTACCACCTGTTCCAGCGCACAAGCCAGCGCTAGCAGTGTTTTGCCGCAACCGGCCGGCCCGGTCAGGATCACCAGATCAATCGCCGGATCCAATAACGCATTCAAGGCCATGCCTTGATAGATATTTTTTGGCGAGACCCCCCAGGCGGTTCGGCTCATCAAACGCTCGCGCCCCAAATCGTGAAACTGCAAGCGTTCACCATCCGAACCGATGACACGACCACAAAATTGATCACTTTCATCCAGTAAATACTGGTTTGGATAGGTGTTAGCAATTTCCGGTGCGGTCACTTCCTGCACCGTATCTCGGCCATCGGAGCGGGTTTCGCAGTCACTGACCTGCTCCCAAAAATTGCCGCCTAACTCTTGGAAACCTTTGGCTAACATGCTGACATCACTGATCAGCTGGTCAGTCCGGTAATCCTCTACATGGGTTAAACCGGCGCCTTTGGCCTTAAGGCGCATATTGATATCTTTGGTAACCAGCACCACTTTTTGTGGTTTGCGCTCCTCCTGCAGATAAAGCGCGGTATTAATAATCAGGTTGTCATTGGCACTGGTAGGCAAATGTTCCTGCACTTTCGGCAAAGCGTGATCAGCATAAATCGACAGGTGCCCACTGGCACTGCCTGCTTCAACGTTTGCGGTAGGTAGCGGTACGCCTTCAGTGATCTCTTCGGGTGAAGCATCACGCAATGCATCATCGATAGCGCGGATCGCAATCCGCGCATCCCGGCTGACATCTTTTTTGCGATCTTTAATATTGTCGAGTTCTTCCAAAACCGTCATGGGAACCATGACGTCATGCTCCTGGAAGTTGTAGATAGCTAGCGGCTCATGAAGCAGCACATTGGTGTCGAGGATATATAGAATCTTTTCTTCCTGTCCCATAGGCGGCTCTCCTTGGTGGCTTTAGCAAGCAGCAATTCAGCGGTTGATTGCCGTCATTTCCTAGCCTACTAAGCTCCGAGAAAAAATAAAACCGACTGATCGCACAATTCTTGGGCTGCGTGACGACTACACTTCGATTAACATAGCGCCCCTTTTGCCCCCCGCTTGGAAAAGACGACATGCCATTTGCACTTGGTCAACGCTGGATCAGTGATAGTGAAAGCGAACTTGGATTAGGGACACTGGTAGCAATAGATGCTCGCCAGATAACATTAATGTTCACCGCCAGCGGTGAACAGCGCCACTACGCCAAGCAAGATGCGCCGGTTACCCGCGTACGCTTTAATCCAGGCGACACCATAGAAAGTGGTGAAGGCTGGCAACTAACGGTTGCCAGCATCGAAGAGACTTCCGGCCTGATAACCTATCTAGGCAGTCGCGTTGACACGGGCGAAAGCACAGAATTAAGAGAAACCCTGCTGAGCCACGAGCTGCGCTTCAACAAACCACAAGACAAACTGTTTGCAGGCCAAATTGATAAGAGCGATCGTTTCGCCACCCGTTATCAATGTTGGCAAACGCAACTAAAGTGGCAACGCTCGCCATTACGCGGCTTGGTCGGCGCTCGTATCGGTTTGGTACCGCACCAACTGCATATTGCCCATGAGGCAGGAAAACGCCATGCACCAAGGCTGCTACTAGCAGATGAAGTGGGACTGGGTAAAACCATTGAAGCTGGTCTAATCATCCATCAGCAGCTGCTCACCGGCCGTGCTCAGCGGATTATCGCTGTTGTACCTGAGGCCCTGCTCTACCAGTGGCTAGTCGAGATGCTGCGGCGATTCAACCTACGCTTCTCTATCTTCGACGCTGAGCGTTGCGAACAAGCCTATGACGAAGCCATTAACCCATTCGAAACCGAACAATTGATTCTCTGTACGCCCAAACTACTGCGCAAAAAACAGTGGTTAGAGCAAGCGGTTGAGGCTGGCTGGGATACCTTAGTGGTTGATGAAGCCCACCACCTGGCATGGGCGGAAGATAACCCCAGTCGCGACTATCAAGTGGTCGAAACCCTGGCCCAAGTGACCCCTAGCGTTTTGCTGTTGACTGCCACCCCCGACCAACTGGGACACGAGAGTCATTTCGCCCGTTTACGGTTACTCGATCCCGACCGCTTCTACAGCTATGACGCCTTTGTGTCACAAGAGAAAGGCTATCGCGAGGTCGCTGACGCGGCAGATGCCCTACTTAACGAAGATGGCATGAGCAAAGCGCAGCAGGCACAACTGGCAGAGCTACTTACCGAGCAAGATATTGAGCCACAACTAAAATGCCTAAACGCTGACGTTAGTGCAGGTGAACAGGCCAGTGCCCGCAATGAACTGCTATCGGCACTGTTAGATCGCCACGGCACCAGTCGCGTGATGTTCCGCAACAGCCGCTCGGCCATCAGCGGATTTCCCGGACGTCAGTTATGTCGTCACACCTTAACGATGCCGGAACAGTACCAAACCGCGATCAAGGTGATCAGCGCACTCAGTAAAAAAGCAGCCAGTGAGGTGCCCGATAGCCTCTATCCAGAGCGGGTATTCCAGCAGTTTGAGGGGGACGATGCCAGCTGGTGGCAGTTTGATCCCCGCGTTAGCTGGCTACTGGAACAGCTCAAAGGCGAACTGAAGCAGGAAAAAGTACTGATTATCTGCAGTCGCAAGCAAACAGCTGAGCAGTTGGAAACCGCCCTGCGACAAAAAGAGGGGATACGGACCGGCGTCTTCCACGAAGATATGAGTATTCTCGAACGCGATCGCGCAGCCGCCTATTTCGCCGATATGGAGGAAGGTGCACAGGTGCTGGTCTGTTCCGAAATTGGTAGCGAAGGTCGTAACTTCCAGTTTGCTGCACACCTTGTGCTATTTGATCTGCCTGCACATCCCGATCTGTTAGAGCAGCGTATTGGTCGCTTGGATCGAATTGGCCAAACCCGCACCATCAATGTTCATGCCCCCTATTTTGCTGACAGCAGTCAGGCTCGCCTGCTTGATTGGTATGATCAAGGCTTGCAGGCCTTCGAACAGATCAACCCTTGTGGCGACGCCCTGTATCGTGAGTTTGAAGAGCGTCTCTGGCCTGCGGCCTCACAAAGTGATGAAGCGGCGTGGACAACGTTACTGAAAGAGACAACGCAACGCTGCCAAATCCTTAAGGGACAACTGGAACAGGGACGGGATCGTTTGTTGGAACTGCACTCATCCGGCCACGGTTTAGCAGAACAGCTGGCTGATGCGGTTAAAGTCGAAGATATGAAAACCGACTTGCCCAGCTTCATGTTTTCCCTGTTTGATACCTTGGGGATCCACCAGGAAGATGGCAGCCAAAATGTGATGATCCTGCGTCCCAGCGAACATATGCTGCTGCCCCATGTTCCGGGTTTGCCCGACGACGGCGTGCAGATCACCTTCGATCGCCAAACCGCACTATCGCGGGAGGATGTGCAACTGATGACCTGGGATCACCCTATGGTCAGCGGTATTCTGGAACAGATCCTGACTGGCGACACCGGCAGCGTCACCGTCTCGCTCCTCGCCAACAAGGCGCTACCCGCTGGGACCGTGTTAGTTGAGCTGATCTATGTGGCTGAAGCAATTGCGCCCAAGCATTTTCAGATGGGACGCTTTCTACCACCGACACCAATCCGCTTACTGTTAGATAAAAACGGTAAGGATCTGGCGGCCAATGTGCCGTTCGACGGCTTACAGAAGCAGCTTAGCCGCGTCAATCGTCATACCGGTTCGAAGCTGGCGATGACCGCACAAAGCGTGGTGCATCCACTGCTCGCGGGAGCAGAAACGACAGCACAACAGGAGATGGTTCAGATAACTAACGCAGCGAGACAACAGATCAACGATGTATTAGATTTGGAACAGGATCGTCTCCTGGCACTCAAAGCGGTTAATCCGGCCATTCGTGACGATGAGATCGCCTTTGTGCAGGAACAAAAGCAATCTTTGCTTAATGCGGTAGACAAAGCACAGGTAAAACTAGATGCCATCCGCTTGATTGTAGTCAGTCACAACGGATAGCAGTCAGCCTGAGCCTATTGTATGCTGTCAGCCACGTTCGCCGTCGGCTGACAGCTCAATTTTGAGGGTTAACTTGCTCAGACGCCTTTTTGCCATGACTTCTAGCTCCGACCTTGCGCCCAGGTTGGCCTGGTTGTTATTACCCGCACTACTGGCGCTCTCTCAGATCGCCAGCGCTTCGCATCTTATGCTCGCGGTTGGCGAAGACCGCCCTCCTTACATCATGGCTGGCGGCAAGCGCGGACTTGAGCTAGCAGTGCTCAAGGAAGCCTTTGCTTACAAAGGCCATACCTTTGAATCATTTCAGGTCTCCAGTCGACGCCTTAATCAGGTGCTAATTGGTGACGGTACTGACGCTGCAGCAGGCGTACAGGAAAGTCCTAATGGCGCTTACTACTCATTACCCTTTATCGCTTATCGCTATGTCGCGCTATCCAAACAGAAACAGCAACTAACCATCAACAAAATGGACGAGCTGCTCGCCATCAGCGTGGTCACCAGTCAAAATACCTATCAACAGTTAGGGGTTGATTTCGCCTCACTTTACGCACCTGCAAGGCGCCAGAACGACCCGATACCGGCCCGCTATTTAGAGCTGCCCAATCCGATCCAAGCCGTAAAAATGTTTTGGCAAGACAGGGCCGATGTGATCATCATTGAACTTAACGTGTTTAAAGCGCTTACGAGTGAGTTAGATAACAATTTCAATACGAGCGATGCTTTGGTTGTACACCCGATTTTTCCTGCCGCCGCTCAATTCCAAGTGAGCTTCAAGGATGAACAGCTACGTAACGATTTTAATGCTGGACTAGCCATACTTCATAGCTCTGGTCGCTATCGAGAGTTAGTCTCACGTTATCTTAAATAAGGTTTAATCCCCTATGGTAGATCGTTCGCATCCCAAGCAGTCGATGGCAACCCAAGTCATCAAGATGATTTTTGGCGCTTATCTAGCAGTAGCCGCCATAACCATCTCTATCCAATTGACGGTTTCCCATGCCAGCACCACCGACCGCCTCGAAGAGCTAGTCAGCGGTATTCTCGAGAGCTTCGGTCCAGGTATTGCTAAGTCCCTCTGGACCTACGATGAAGCCTTGATGAACGCCCAGCTCGTCGGGCTCTATAATCTGCCCTATGTTGAAGGGGTAGAAGTGATCGATTTTGACGGCCACCGTATCGCCGAGGTCGGTGAAACCTCCTACTCCACGTCACAACAACTAGCAACATTGACGCCGCGGACGCTACCTCTCTATTTTAATCAGCAGCGACAAGACACGCCGCTGGGTCACCTGGTGATTTATGCTGATGATGAGTGGGTATCGGAGTTAATCCTCGAACGTGCCAGCTATGTGATCACTAACTCGATCATCAGCCTGCTGCTGATCCTCACCGTAGCACTATTAGTCATCAAGACACGCCTACATAAGCCACTGAAAGCTTTTACCGAACATGTCGCCCGCTTAAGCCAGCGCCAAGATCATCAAGATCTGCCCAACCAACTGCAACAATTGCAAGGCAACCTTGAGCTTAGCCAACTTGCACAAGCGTTTAATCGCCTGATTCATCGTATCGATATCCAAGTAAGCCAACTGGAAGAAGCGAGAGACACGGCACGCGCCGAAGTCACAGCCAGACAAAGCGCCGAAGATGCCCTACGCGACCTTAACGAGGATCTGGAAGCCAGAGTAACCCAGCGCACTGTTGAGTTAGAACAAACCAACCAGCTGCTTCACAGCGCCAAAGATGAAGCAGAACAAGCGAGTTTAGCCAAAGGGGAGTTCCTGGCTAACATGAGCCATGAGATCCGAACACCGATGAACGCAATTATTGGATTAACGGATCTGGCACTACGCACCGAGTTGGATGAAAAGCAGTTCGACTACCTTAAAAAAGTGAAGGTTTCCGCCTCGACGTTACTCGGCATCCTGAACGATATTCTCGATTTCTCTAAAATCGAGGCGGGTAAACTGGACATGGAGACCATCCCCTTTGAAGTGATCGACATATTGGACAACCTTTCCAACATGGTCTCCCTGATCGCAGAACAGAAAGGGCTCGAATTGATATTTCGTTGCCACCCCAATGTGCCACAGGCACTTGTTGGCGATCCATTACGACTAGGGCAAATACTAATCAACCTGTGTAATAACGCAGTGAAGTTCACTTCAGAGGGCGAGATCGAGGTTGTCATTCAATGTGACAACTGCGACCAAGAGGTCGCGCAACTTCATTTCTCTGTACGCGATACCGGTATCGGCCTCACCCAACAACAACAGAGTAAGCTGTTCGATACCTTTTCCCAAGCAGACAACTCTACCACCCGAAAGTTTGGCGGAACGGGGCTAGGATTAGCGATCAGTCGACGCTTGGTTGAAATGATGGGTGGAGAAATCTGGGTAGAAAGTGAATTTGGCCAAGGTAGTTGCTTCCACTTTACCGCCACTTTCCCGTTACCCATGCAGGGGCAACATCAACTCGAGCCACCAAAAGTACTGAACGCGCTGAATGTATTGGTGGTCGATGACAACGATGCTGCTCGGATCACACTGACTGAGATGTTAGCAAGCTTAAAGATGAGAGCGTATGCCTTGGATAGTGCCGAGGCCGCCCTGTCTCACTTACAACTTAGTGACCAGCAGTACGATCTGATCTTGATGGATTATAAAATGCCCGGCATGGATGGCATTCAAGCCTGTGCCGAGATCCAGCAGATGGCAACTCATAAGCTAACGCCGACGGTGGTTTTAGTGACCGCCTATGGCCGAGAAGGTTTACAGGAAAAAGCGATACAGGCAGGCGCAGCGGCTACCTTGGTTAAGCCACTCAACACATCCTCCCTATTTGACACATTGATGGAGCTGAAAGGGGCTAAAAAAGTCGCCCCAAACGCCATCGCGAACAGCAATGGTAACCAGATCGAGCAGCCGGATCTGCGCGGTTACAACCTACTATTGGCGGAAGACAACCCGATTAATCAGCAAGTGGCGCGGGAACTTCTGGCTTGCTGTGGCGCCGATGTTGCGGTTGCCAATAACGGTACAGAAGCCGTCTGTATGGTACAAAACCATCACTTCGATGCCGTGCTAATGGATATTCAGATGCCAGAGATGGATGGTTACGAGGCAACTCGCGCCATTCGCAGTGATAGCCAACACCGCAAACTCCCCATCTTGGCGATGACAGCGAATGCGATGAAAGGTGATCGAGAAAAATGTTTAGCCGCAGGCATGGATGACCACATCGCCAAGCCGATCTGCCAGCGCCAGCTATTCACCACCCTCAGCCGCTGGCTTCCAGCAAAGTCGAACATAACCAGTACCAGCGACGATCAATCGACAACACAAGCGCCGCCATCATCGACCACGGCCAATGAGCCTGCCTTCGATGAAGCTCTGCTCAACAGCCAAGATGGTTTGGCCACACTGTTAGGCAATAAAACGGTGTACCTGCAAGCGTTACAGATGTTTCTCGATCATTACAGCTCACTTGCAGAACAGGTTAACGAACTCTTGCGCTGTGGTGATAACGATGGCGCAAGGAAGCAGATGCATGCAATTAAAGGTGTCGCCGGCAATCTTGGATTAACTGCGCTTTATGAGCTGTGTAGAGACTTTGAACAAGACCTAAAGCAAATCGGCGAGGAGCAAAAAATAGCGTTGCAACGGGAGCGACTCGAACAGTTAATGCCCGATCAGCTCAGTGCCATCTCGCAATATTTAGCGTCGGAGTCGGTACAAACTGATGATTAACCCATCAATCAACAGCAAGCAAAGTAACCCTCCGGTCGCGTTAGTCACCGGTTGCGGCAGAAGATTAGGGCTGTTTATCGCGAAGCAGCTATTACAGCAGGGCTATCGGGTATTAGGGCACTACCGCAGTCGTTCAGCGGAACTTGAACAACTAGAGCGCGACGGCGCGGAGCTTTTTCAAGCAGACTTTACACAACCGGCTCAAATCAACGCTTTGTCAGAGTGGGTCAACGAACGTTGCTCAATGCTCAGTTTACTATTACACAACGCATCTGCGTTTGCTGAAACTGCCAGCACCGCAAAAGAGATGGCCACACAGTTTACCGAGTTCTATCACGTGCATATGCTTGCGCCAGCGCTGCTCACAGAGCAGCTCAAAGCACTGTTAGTTAAAGCGGATAACCCGTCTATCGTCGCCATCACTGATATCTATATTCATCATCCCAACCCTGCGCTTGCTACCTACTGCGCAACCAAAGCCGGGCTAGATAACCTCTGCCAATCTTATGCCCGCAGTTTGGCTCCCCAAATCAGGGTCAATACCATAGAGCCTGGGCCTATCATGTTTCTCGATAGCCATGATGATGAGTATAAACAGCGTATATTAGCCAAAACACCACTGGCGCAAGAGGGCGGATTTGAGCCTATCTGGCAAGCACTAGCAATGTTAATCGCTAATCGATATATGACGGGTAGTCGGATCCAGGTCGACGGCGGTCGCTCGGTTGCCGAGCTTTAAACCGGCAACGTTCAACTCGGCAAACTCCACCCCTACTGGCAGCGCTTGGTCTGCAAATAGGCTCTGCACAATGGGTTGCAAGTAGCTTTCTGATGGTGCCTCAAACTGAGGCGTTGCAGACACCGCGATAATATCTAAGTCTAAGGTGCGGTCTTTCACACTTCGCTCTGAATCAGAGCGGTCACGACCGTGACTCTTTTCCAATGCATTAAACTGGGCTTTGACCGCTCCCTCGGGCTGTGCGGTATTAAACCAAAACAACGCATTCAGGAAGCGGCGCTGGCTTGCGATCCCTACAGGGTCGGTATAGATAAACGGGCTAAGGGTGACACGCCCAAAGCGTGTCACCAACTCAGTGATTACCTGCTCGACATGTAACTCTGGATCAATGTTGCTACCGATGCTACATAGGTAATAACTCGACACCGATTATCTGTCCAAAGCAATCGTTGGCGCCCACTTCAGCCAAGCTTCATCGGCTTCGGCACGCAACATAAAGCTATCGCCATCCGCGGCTTGCTTACCAGGCTGCTCAGGTGTCGCAAACGCGATACCCCCAGCCAGAATGCTTTCCAACGATTCAGTCTGGATCTTAACGCCACTAAAAATACCGGCATCGACATTAATACCTGATGCGCTCCAAAACACTGAGTTATCACGCACCAAAGCTTGGTAACGGGGACGAATATTTACAAACACCCGCACATGATCAGCGGTATCTGCCAACTCGTATCCCATGACTTCACCAACTTCCACTTGACGATAGAGCACAGGATCACCGCGTTTCATCGAGTTCAGGCGCGGCGTTTTGATCACAACATTCAGACCTTCAGCAGTCAGTGTTCGCTGCGGCGCCCTTTGCAACCCTTCAAAGCTCAATCGTTGCTCACCGTCACCCGGTATCGTCTGCACATAGACACCGCTAATCAGCGTATCTAAATTGGAGGTTTCAACCAGCCCTAGGTGCGGTTGCACGATCCAAAACTGGCTGCCATGACGGGCAATCTGCTCGGCGTATTTTTCTACCAACACCACAGCGTTAATACCTGATAGGGAATCATCCAGTGTGACCTTTTTAACCCGACCAATCACCATCCCCTCAAGCTTGAGCTCTGATCCGGCTTTAAGACCGACACCGTCGGCAAACTTAATACTGATCTCTAGTCCTTTTTCATGAGCAGCTTTGTAGCTATCAGCCAGCAGGTAGGTGGCTCCATTTTTCGCCAATGCCGACTGCAGGTGCTCTTTCGGTGTATCAAAACTAACCCCCCCCAGAACCAGCGCAGCCAATGAAGGCGTACGAAGCGTAATGCCGTTTAAATCGCCAGAGACATCAATACCGCCACTACGCCAAAAATGACTGCCCTCACGAACCAGATGTGCAAAGCGCGGCTCAATCCGCAGATGTACACGTACACCGTCGTTAGCGTCATTTAATTCCAGCCCGATCACCTCACCCACGGTCAAGTTCAAGTAATCAACGGGCGCACCAATTTGCAATCCACCAGGCTCTGGCGTTTCCACCACCAGATATCGACCCGGCGCCGAGGTGTCTATCTGACTATCAATACGATCTGCGTGAGCGTCACCATAGCTTTCAAATAAACTAAATTCGTGACCATTACGCACCGCCTTAGGGGCTTCTTTCGTTGGCGGCGTATCAAAAGCAAGACCACCAGAAAGCATCGAAACAAGAGAATAGGTGCGGATCTTAATGCCACTCAGCTTGCCTTCAATATCCACCCCGCCGGCATGCCAAAAGCGGGTCTTGTCATTCACCAGATGTTGATAATTTTCGTGTATATAGATAGTTACATTGACCTGTTGACCATCGTCCTGTAGGTCGACACTCTGCACTGTTCCCACTTCGATACGCTTATAAAAGATAGGATTGCCACGTTCTAAAGAAGCGGCTGAGGGTGAGTTCAGAATTAGGTGCAGCCCCGGCACATCCCAACTGATCGGTGGCGCATCGTCCAAGCCAACAAATTCACGGGTCGCTTCACCAGTTAAGGCTGGAGCGACAGAAATATATGGCCCCGAGAGTAACGCATCCATCCCTTCCACAGCGCCGGCGGTTAACGTCGGGCGAACCACCCAAAACCGTGTGTCGGACATCAAGGCGCGCTCGGCCATGGGGTCTAGGTTCAAGACTGCTGTGGCACCACGTAGATCCTCGTTAAACTGAAGATCCTCCACGATACCAATATTATGCCCTTTGAACTTAACCTTGGTTTTATCTTCGATAATACCGCTGGCATCTTCAAAATGAACCTTAACGGAGATCCCCGTTTCAGCTTCAGAGAAATTTTTGAAAAGGCTGAAAGTATCGCCATCTTCAGCGGCACTGGCGTCGCCAGTGCCGGAAGCATCACCAAACGCGATACCACCAGCAACGATGGTTGCTAGAGAACCGACATCCACAGAAAAGCCGTCTAGCCCTCCCTGAATATCGACGCCGGAGATATTCCAGAAGCGGGTTTTCTTCGTCACCAGCTTTTCGTATTCCGGTTCAACATGGACTTTGACACTAACCTTAGAACCGTCTTCTTCCAACTTGTAATCGGTAACTGAACCGACTTGCAACTGGCGATATAACAGCGGTGAACCTATAGCAAGAGAATCGAGTGTTTCCGAATAGAGAGTGATATGCAGGCCCGGCGTGTTATCGTCCATAGGCGGCGCTTTCGGCAAGGCTACGAAATCTTTTGCTGGCTTACCATTACTATCACCCAAATCGACGGCAATGTAGTTGCCAGACAACAGGGTATCGAGACCAGACACGCCGGCCAAAGTGACCTCAGGCTTAACCAACCAAAACTGGGTGCCCTCGCGAAGGGCGCGCTCGGCATCGCGCTCAAACAGAACCACAGCGGTCACACCATCAAGCATCTTGTTCATAATCAGGTCATCGACCACGCCGATAGTAAAGCCTTTGTAGCGGACTTCGGTTTTACCTTTGACAATCCCTTCACCCGTATCAAAAGCAATATTAACTGGCAGCTTAGCTTCGGTAATACTTTTGTAGACCAACCAACCGCCAATGGCCAACGCCAATAGTGGCAACAGCCAGACCATAGGGATACCTTTCCGCTTCTCAACTAACGCTTCGGCGATATCGTCGGAATTGCTTTGGTCGTTATTACTTTCAACGTCACTCATTGCGATTCTCTTCCTGATCCCAAATCAATCGGCTGTCAAAACTTTCAGCCGCAAAAATTGTAATCACCACCGCCAAACAAAATGCGGTAGCGCCATGGCCAGCTTCAATCGTCGCCAGCGCCCCTAAATTAACTAATGCAACTAGAATGGCGATAACAAACACGTCTAACATCGACCATTTGCCAATAAATTCAACCATCCGATACAACACGGTTCGCTGCCGAGGGCTGCTATTCCAGCCAAACTGCACCGACAAGCAAAGTATCCAGATCCCCAACAACTTCATCACGGGCACCGCCACCGAAGCGATAAACACCACTAACGCGATCGGGTACATCTCATAATGGATCAAAGCGATAACACCGGACATGATGGTGTCTGACTGCCCCTTGCCGAAACTGATAATGGTCATAATAGGCAGAATGTTGGCAGGTATCAGACACAGCGCTGCGGTGATAGACAAAGCCCAGGTACGCGCTAAAGAATTAGGTTTGCGAGGATGCATCTTGGCACCGCAGCGACCACAACGCTGAATTGCGTGAGCTTGTTTGATGTCCCAGCGATTCAACTTATGACAGTCGTGACACAACACCAATCCACGATGAATAGCCCTTCCACTGGCCGCTGGCGTTTCTGGATCAGTGTTTGGTTTCATCAACGATCTCCCATACTTCATGTGGATCAAAACTCGCGGCAGCGTAGGTTGAACAAAACAGCAAGCCACCGAAGCAGTAAAGCCCACCGTTGACCACTAAATCAGCCAGATCGACCAGTTTCACAATCGAAACCAAAATGCCGAACATATACACTTCCAACATGCCCCAACTGCGGATCTTCTGATAAACCTTGACTGCGCTGACCACAAATCCCATACCTCGTCTTAGCTTCGCCAGCACGGTAATGCTTAACAACAAACTCAACTCCAGCAGCGGCACAATAAAAGCGGTGAGCACCACCATAAAGGCAACCCAGAAATACTCCGCTTGCCACATCAATTGGGCGCCTTGCAATACGGTTGTACTCTGCCCCATGTCGCCAATATTGATCGCCATAATGGGCAGCAGATTGGCAGGAATAAATAACAAAAGCGCAGCGAGGGAAGCGGCAAGGGTTTTGCCTAAGGCATCATAGCGAGTGTCAACTATCACATAACCACAACAGGGACATTTAAGACGATAGCCAACCCGTTCATGGGGAAGATTGACTAATAGGTCACATTCGTGACACGCAGTGAGATGGCCATGTTCGGGCAAGGATTTTGTACTATGCGACACCGACGGCCCGCCTCAATTGCTGCCTGCCATACGCAAGCTATTAATCTTAAACAGACTATAGATAATAATCTTTATCTAGCTCAAGCACTATCTGTCAATTCGGGAGCATGATCTTACTTAGCAGTTAATTAACTAATTTTTTGGGCACGAAGCTTGCTTATCCAGAAGAGTGTCATCACTTTGACGGAATTGAATATCATGTCGCAACTAAGCTGGAATCAAATACTACAACCAAGAAAGCTATTGGTTTGGATCTGGGCACTATGCGCCTTAATGTTGTTTAGCCCAGCACGTATCATCGAGCGTTTTGGGTTGACCGAAATTATCCAAGAGATCTCTCCTATGTTGGGGATCGCATTCTTTCTGGTGTCAGCGATTTTCATCTGCGAGACCGCCTCGGAAAGTTTTTCTTGGGTGCTCAACCGCCGACGTCGCCAAGAGATGAAGCAAGCGATCGACGAAAAAGTGACAATGTTAGATCACCAAGAGCGAGCTATCCTGCGAGAGTTTTTTATTCAACGTCGCAGCACCATTACGCTACCAGACCATGAGCCGGCGGTAAGAGCTCTACTCGAAGCACATGTACTGCTGCGGAATCCAGCACCGGATGAGAAAGAAACCGATGCCTATAAAGGTTTCGCACTTCATCAATGGGCACGTCCGAAGCTGACCAGCCGCGTATTGCAGCTACCTGTCGGCGATATGACCGAAGAGCAAATTCGTTACCTGAAACAAACTCGTCCAGCATTTGTGATTAAAGATATGCGCATGCGACGTCGGAGAATTGCGGCCTGATTGAGTGGCCCAGACAATAGCCAAGTGCAGATGACAGCGCTATATTTGGCAGACTAGGTTCATGATGAGAAACAAACCATTGTCGCCAACGGCTAAATCGACTCCTCAGGGTCTGACACTAAAGCAGATCACGCAACAAAAATACAAAGCGACCTGGGGAGATGTACCTCCCCTTTTCCAAAAGATTGCCTCGGCAGCGGCAGATCTAGACGGCATGTTCAAACAGGGCTTTGATCATGCCCTTAAGCATATTTTAAATCGTCGACATTGGAATTCAGAGCTACTCACAGATCCTGCCACCAGACAACTACACAAGCCCCGCTTGGCGGTCTATCAACTGTTTACTGATTGGGGCTTTGAAGTTCACTGCTTTCCCTACCTTGGCGACAACGAAATAGACGAATATCAGCGCCTAAATCCCAAGATGGAATTTAGCTTGTGGGATCCAGCCAACATGCGTCGCTTGATCCATGTTCGCCATCTTAAAGAGTTTATTGAGTATGCCCACAGAACAGGCGACCGCAACGATAAAGCCTTGCTTGCATTTACCAACGCGGCGGTAAACAGGGTAATGCGCCACTTATCAGAACAGGTAAGGATCACCAAGGTTGGAGGGCTATCAATCCCCAAATACCTCAAGCTAGTGGTCGAGCAGAAAGGGGATTATCTTTTGGATGATTTGCCGCCCCACGTCAGTAAACGACTAGGAAGTGACACCTTGTACCTATTGCGGCAAGCGGAAAAAAGAAAAGTACGTGAGCAGCAACAAGCTCAAATAGAGCAAGCACATGGATCAGAAGCGCCAGTTAGCACAGAAACAACAGAAGAAACAGAGAACCCCACTAACGACAATGACATCTCCTAAAACCATAACGACACGCAATCAGCCAAGCCAACGGCCGTCGATCAGATGCTTATCAATTGCGATCATCAGCTGCAACTCATCGATTGGCCGACATATAAAGTAGCCCTGCCCATAGCCGCAGCCTCTTTCCGCCAAAAAGTCGATATGACTATGTTTCTCAATCCCCTCAGCCACGACATCCATATGCATATTTTTCGCCATCGCCAAAATAGTTTGTACTAATTGCCGATCCGTTTCATCGTTGTCCAGATCCATCACAAAAGAGCGGTCAATCTTCAGAATGTTTACAGGTAAGCGACGCAAATACTCTAGTGAAGAGTAGCCCGTACCGAAGTCATCAATCGCCAGGGAAACGCCACGCTTTCTCAGCTCCTGCATCTGGGTCAGCACTTTATCGATATCCCCAATCAAGGTATTTTCAGTCAGTTCCAGTTCAATCTGCGCTTCTTTCAAACCATATCTGGCCAGGTTATCTGAAATAAAGGCCCCCAATTTTTCATCATCAAACTGATGCGAGGTTAAATTGATAGCGATCTTAATATCGGGAAGTCCCTGCAGTTTTAGCTGTTGCAGGATCGCCATACTGTGCTCGATGGTCCAATAACCCACAGCGACAATATGCTCACTGTTCTCCAGTTGCGGAATAAACTCATCGGGAAATACCAGACCTTTTTCTGGATGACGCCAACGGATCAAGGCTTCAAAACCCACCAACTTTCGACCGGTCAAGGCAATTTGTGGCTGCAAAAACAGGCAAAACTCTTTTTCTTGTACAGCACGTCGCAGCTCCGACTCCATCGCCAAACGCTTATAAGCATCTGCAGCCATGACCGGATCAAAAAAGCGATATTGGTTCTTACCATTCGACTTGGCTTGATAAAGCGCGGTATCAGCCTGGCGCATTAACTCCTCAGCCGTTAGCTGCCCGGAATCAGCCAATGCAATGCCTAAGCTGCCGTTAATCACCAGCGTCTCGTTACGTAAATTAACCGGCTCTCTTATTACCTCTCGGATCTGTTGTAACTGGCGAGTCAGCTGCTCATCGTCTTGCAGTTTAAGCAGCAGTGTGAATTCGTCATCACCAAAACGACCCAAAAACACTGTCTCACGAGCGAGGTGCTCAAAGCGCTGCAGGCGTTGAGCGATATCCTTCAACAGTTCATCCCCGGCATCATGACCCAAAGTGTCATTGATCCGTTTGAACTCATCGAGATCAATAAGCACCACAGCTAACTGTTGATAATCAGTGCCGATATTGAGTACGTCGTCTCGCAGAGTTTGCAACAGTAAGTGTCGATTAGGTAACCCAGTGAGCTCATCGTACATCGCCATCCGTTCAAGCTGATGAGTTCGTTTTTCTACTTTGTGCCCAAGGCTTTCAAGTTGTTCGTTAAGGGTTTCAGCGGCACTTTCTAATACTGTAAATTCATCACGATAAAGCCTAAGCCGGCGAGTCAGTAACGCCCGCACCTGTTCAAACTTTTGCTCGGCAACCATCGGCATCATCTTTGCCAGCACGTTGGTTCTGGCCACGACATGTGAAATAGGGATCAAGCCCAGCAGCAAACCACCCAACATCACCATGGCAGAAAGCAGTACGCTGTTATCGCGAAAACGTTCAATCTCCGCTTTCTGCTCAGAAATATCGTCAATCAGGATAAGATAGCCATCATTTAGATGCGCCACTTTGTCACTGATTTTGACCGCAGACAGCCGAATATTATCTTCTGCGACGGCAGTAATACCGCCCTCAAACAACCTATCTAATGGTACCTTTGCCGCAGTCTCTTCCAGTATGGGCAGAAAGCGATCCTTCGAAGAAAGTGAAGATATACCGACATTCCAACCATTCAAATAGGGGAGCTGATCCTGCGCAGTTGCTTGTCGCTGAGTGACAATGGCAACGTCAATCCGGTGTGAGTGACGCAGGGCGATCACCAGATCCATCAGCGACAAAGACACCACCAGCGCACCAATGCCTTGCTTGCCTAAATTCACTGGTACGCCGATGTAATAGACGCAGCGCTGAGCACAACCGATGCGAGAGACATAGTCAACTTTCACCATAATCTCTTCTAGCCAGATCCAAGGAGGGGGCTGCGAGACATCGCCCCAGCTTCCCCATTGCTCACGGTTAGCGCCAAACAACCAAGCGGACTCTAGACGCCAAATCAACTGATTGGCTGCCCAATAGTCATCAACGGCCTGCAGTAGCAGCTGTTTGCCCTGATCTGTACTCAACATATCCAGATCAGGTTCTCCAAGCACAATGTCGCTAAATTCGATCAGCCGATCACCCATCATCTCGGACAATGTCAGAAAAGTCTTTTGCTGCGCGATATTTGAATTGACCAACTGAGTTTCCAGCTGATCTTCCATCCGAGAAATAGATAACAGGTGCAGGCTAACCACCAACACCGTAAGTAGAAAAACGAGACCGACAGAGAACTGCCAGCGAATACTGATGAATCGACGTTGCATACTCTTCCTAGTCGACACAGTTAAAAGCTATAGGAAACCTGTATAGCAAACAGATTCCAATATTTCTGATCATGGGTAACCACATCAGGGTAGAGATGAGGCGGTAGCCAGGCAGAGCCATCTACATAGTGGTACTCACCGCGCACCAACCAATCTTCAGCTACCTCATAGGTTAGCCCGACAGTCCAATCCTTGCTGTACATAAAATAACTCGGCGCACCAGTGGCTTGCTCAAAATCGCTGCCATCACGATCATCTTTGTTTAAGTATTTCGCATCGTAACGCCCCAACAAGGTCAACTCAGGGGTGAGGAAGTAGCGCAGCTGCAGATAGTAGCCATCACTGTGAGAACGGTCGCGAAACCCAGGATAGTAGAGACCATAAAGCTTGAATTGATCGTCAATATACTCAAAGGTCGCTTCCCAAGTCGCTGCACTATAACGTAGCGACGCGATTGACTCCCAAACGTAGGTTTGTCCGGAAAATGCTTGCGAACCATCGTCTGCATGAAAATCAAGATTGGAGCGGAGGACACTCAGCCCAGCCGTCCAAGCTCCGTCAGCGGTAGTGAAATAGCCGGAGCCCTGCACCACCCAGTCCTCCTGATATTTACCGCTTGACTCAGAACCAAGTACCCACTTTTCCATATCATCGTGAATATCAGTCGCACCACCACTGAACTGCCATTCGAAACTTCCCGCTTCGAGTTGATGAAAACCAAGCAGGGACAAGCCATCGGTATTTAAAGTTTGATCGCGGTACATATCCCAGTAGATAGACTGAGGTAAAAATATGCTCGGTTGTGCCGCAGGCACGTCACGACTGTCCCGATAGAGGCCATGTTGGTTTTTATACCGGCCTAATTGCAGATGAACCTCATCGTCCTCTCCGCGATAAGCTAATCGGTCCAACAGAAAATAGTCTAAACGCACCCCTTCCGGATAGCGGTTGCCGCCATTGAGATAAACCACCTGACCGGCCACACGCCAATTGTTATCAATTTGCCAGGACGCATTGACGCCAATCTCGGTTTGGCGTTCTGACCAACCGTTGTCATCTTCGACAAAACCGTTGTCGTCGGTATACACCGCCCCTTGCGAGAAAAAGCCATGGGTCTGCACTCTGTCTAACCAATCATTTTCCGCCGATGCGAACGATGAGTACAACGCAGTCAGGCTAATCAATAAGGATAATTTTGACACTGTCATCCACGTCCTCCTTCTTGATATAGCCAATAGCACCAGGGGTCGTTGCGACTGCGTCGCGCAGCTCTTCTGACGTCGCCATCTGCTTGGGCGCCTGACCAAAGCCTGAATAAACAAGTCGATTCCAAGATCGCTCCAATTGATAGCTAAAGAGCTCCAGATAACTGCGACAGAATGTTTCATGGAGACGATTTTGTTTTGGCAGCACGTAGACTGCGATCATCTGCCCTTCGGACCAGGCAGTCAGTCGCATGGAAAAAATGGATTTAAGTTCTTTAACGGTCAGTGCGTCGGTTTGCACGGATGGATGAGCCACGACAGCAATATCTGCCGCCCACGCTGTGGTGGGAACACAGAGCGATAGCAACAAGATAAATGGAAGCATCAATCCTTTCATCACCGTCCTTGGCTATGGCAGCCACAATCAAGACAAAGGGGAGCAAACTTGTTGGGAGAATATCTCTATATTAGTTATCAACAGCTTAATCGCCAATTATTGGCTTAATGTAGATCACAATTTGCAGATCTAGCAGACATTAGCGACAATCCCTAGCGCTTAAGCAGGAGCCCAACATGTCGTCGTTGTCACCAATCAGTGAGATAGTAATGCGTAATCTGGCGCAGCTAACTAAAGCGCCCTTATTATTCATCAACCCCCCTGCGGACAATTTATCGTTTGAACTCAAACAAGCTGATATTGCTGCCCATTTTTTCACCACTGATTTGATCACCGCGAAGCGGCTCGAAACCAATGGCGCGGACGTTAGCTTCGGCGATACGCCAGCCAATGACTGCCATCCATGGTCACAGGCCATCCTATGCTGGCCAAAAGCCAAAGCGCATGCTGAATTACTGCTTACCCAAACACTCCCTTTGCTAGCTGATGGCGCAGAGCTTTGGCTCGTTGGTGAAAACAGAGGTGGCATTAATAGTGCCGCAAAAGTGTTAAAAAGCCTCGGCTATAGGTGCCACAAGAGCGACAGTGCAAGACGCTGCTCTCTATTTTTCAGCAACATCACCTCTGCCGCGAAAAGCAGCTCTTATCAATTCCAATATTTTTCCGTGCCTTTTCAACAACAATCGTTCGAGTGCGCCAGCTTGCCTGGGGTGTTTAATCATGGAAAATTAGACGCTGGCACCTTGCTATTGCTGCAGACGCTAGAGCAATCCCCACCATATCAAGGACGCGCTGTCGATATAGGCTGTGGTGCAGGCGTTATCACAACGGCGCTGCATTACCACTCGCCGAAACTTGAGCTAACCAGCTGTGACGTCAACGCAATGGCCTTGGCAGCAACAAAGCAAACGGCCATTCACAATGGCTATCAAACGACCGTCGTTGCCTCGGATCTACTGACCAATACCGAAGATCAATTTGATCTGGTCATTTCCAATCCCCCTTTCCACCAAGGGCTAGCTACCGATTACGATATCAGCGCCAACCTGTTTAAGCAGGCATATGCTCGGTTAAACGCCTCAGGCGAATTGCGTATCGTCGCCAATGGGTTTTTGCCCTACGCCGAGCAGATAGGTCGCATTTTTGGGAACTGCAGGGTGTTATCTGAAAATCGACAGTTTAAAGTGTACTCAGCGACCAAATCTTAGGCAGTCAGATCTGGCAGGATCCCCGCCTATTTGTGGCAAATAGAACAATACGGAGTGTTTTTCATGGCTGGTATTTTGTCCGTTATATTAGCCGGTGGGGCAGGGACTCGTCTCTATCCACTGACGGAAACCCGGACTAAACCCGCGGTTCCATTTGGCGGCGGGTATCGCCTCATCGATTTTGCTCTCAACAATTTCGTCAATTCTGATCTATTAAAGATCTATGTACTGACGCAATTTAAATCTCAGTCTCTCAACGTTCATCTGCGCCAAGCTTGGTACCTGTCCAGCCTGACCGATCACTTTATTGACCCTATTCCGGCGCAGATGCGCATGGGTAAACGGTGGTATGAAGGGACTGCGGACGCAATATACCAAAATATGCGTTTAATCGAGATCCACGATCCCGACCAGGTCTGTATTTTCGGCAGCGATCACATCTATAAGATGGATATACGGCAGATGATCGACTTTCATAAACGGCGCAGTGCTCAGCTCACCGTGGCAGCCATTAAAGTGCCCGTCGCTGAAGCTCATCTATACGGCGTCGTTCAGGTAGATGAACAGGGGCGGATGACAGGCTTCGTCGAGAAGCCACAAAATAATCCACCAACCATACCCGGCGATCCAGAGCATGTGCTGGCGTCTATGGGGAACTATGTGTTCGATACCCAGACCCTGTTTGCAGCATTAAAAGCCGATGCAAAAGAGCCTGGTTCTACCCACGATTTTGGCCTGGATATTTTAACCAAGCTTTACCAAACCCACCCTGTTTACGTCTACGACTTCGCATCCAACGTTATTCCCAATGAACCCAATAGCACAGCCTACTGGCGCGATGTCGGTACCATAGATAGCTTCTGGCAATCCAATATGGATCTGCTGGCAGACGATCCTCCGTTAGATCTGTTTAACCCCAAATGGCCGCTGCGCTCATATCACCCACCCGTGCCGCCGGCCAAATATCTCGACAGCACCGATGGCCAACGCAGCGAAGTCAGTAAATCGATGGTGGCATCCGGCTGCGTCATACGTGGTGCCAAAGTAAGGCGTTGCGTACTTGGGTTTAATGTCGATGTACAACCAGGAACAGAACTTACCGATGTGGTATTTCTGGGGGACAGCGCCATCGGCCAGAATTGCCGTATCAGCCGAGCGCTTATCGATAAAGATGTCGAGATTGCCGATGGCGTGATAATAGGCGAAGACCTTGACGCCGATAAGGAACGCTATAAAGTGTCGCCGAGCGGTATTGTAGTAATTCCTAAAGGCAGTCGTATTGGTTTCTGACAGAAAGCTCAAGATCCTTTTTCTCGCTACTGAAGTTGAGGATCTAGCAAAAACAGGTGGCTTAGCTGATGTGGCAAAGGCATTGCCGCAAGCGTTGACTCGCCTGGGTCATGACGTGCGTATTGTCTGCCCCTTTTATCCCCAGGTACAAGAGCGTCTTAAAGAAGATAACCACCTGCACAGTGAGCTGTCTCTCCAATTAGGCAATTTGCAGTACCTCTACAATATCCACCAATTGCACTTAGGTGATGTGCCTGTTTATAGCGTCGACTATCCGCCCTATTTCTCCCGCCAGGGGCTTTATGACAACGGTTATCACGCGTATCAGGATAATGGCGAACGTTTTGCTTTCTTTTCGATGGCTGCATTACAAATTACCCAAAGTCTGGACTTTGCCCCAGATATTATTCACTGCAATGATTGGCATACGGCGATGGCGCCGTTTTTCTTACGTAATGAGTTAGCAGATAATCAATTTTTCTATCGCACGCGTACCCTGCTTACGCTGCATAACGCCGCCTACCAGGGGGTTTTCGACCTTGACAGCATCCCGTTCCATCAACGCTTTATCTCTGCTTTAAGTAGTGATCATATGGAGCAAGGGAATAAAATAAACTTCCTAAAATGCGGCTTGCTTACGGCGGATAAGATTAATGCCGTCAGTCCCTCTTATGCAGCAGAGTTACTCACGCCGTTAGGTTCCCACCATATATTGTCGCTGTTCCAACATCGCCACCGCGACTTCAGTGGCATCTTAAACGGCTGTAATTACGACGACTGGAACCCGGCCACAGACCCACTGCTTCCCAAAGCCTATGATCAACATAATTTAGCCGGGAAGGCTGAGTGTAAGGCACATTTACAACAGTACGTTGGCTTACCTGAGCAAGCAGATACCCCACTGTTCGGCATGGTCAGTCGGCTTACCGGACAAAAAGGGTTTCATCTCCTGCTACCTGCTCTGCAGCGTTTTTTAGAGCAAAATGTCCAAGTTGTGATCATCGGCTCAGGCGAACAAGAGCTGGCAGATAATTTGCGAGCCCTGGAAGCCCAATACCCTGACAAATTGATATTTCGAGAAGGTTACACAAGCAAGATCGCACATTGGGTGCAGGCGGGCGCAGACTACTTCCTCATGCCATCCCTGTTTGAGCCTTGCGGCTTAACCCAAATGTATAGTCTGGCCTACGGCACGCCGCCCATTGTTCGCGGAGTCGGCGGCTTAAAAGACACGGTAAAACCGGTCAAGCCCAATGGCAGCATTGATGACGCCACCGGGTTTGTCTTCAGCCACCCCGAACCTGATGCGTTACTCGATCTGCTGATGCAGGCTCTGACCCTGTTTAATGACGCACCTGAAGCGTTCAAGCAACTGCAACAAAACGGCATGGCGTATCGTTTTTGCTGGGAAGAAACCGCCAAAAATTACGTTTCGCTCTACCATGAGATGCTCTTACCCGCCGCTTAACCTACTACGCCGACACGATCACCCGCTGGCTAAACGTACCGATATGCTCTTCACTCTGATCTTTCAATAAACATGGCGTTAGATAGAGCTGATTGGCATCTACCCAATAGATAGCATTTTGCTGATATGCCCGAGCAAGAGTGAGCATTATCGATTTGTCCGCCAGTACAGCCCAGCTTTTTTCCCGATGAGAGAGATCTGGCGCGCTACCCCATAACTCACGGTAGGGCACATTGAGTCGCACGATATCTTGCTGCAGTCGATAGTCGAGCAAACGATTATAGGTATCGCTGACTTTGTCGCCTTGTGGGTTATGGGCAGTGATCACAGCAAAGCTCAGTTCTGGAGCCAACGGCTGCGCCATCAAAAAACAGGTCTGTTTATACAGATCCCAATCACTCATCACTCTGTTCTCCTTATGTATCTCTATCGCGCTAACCATGCGCTTACCATTATAGTGATTAATGTGACGTTTCAGAGGCAAATGCTTTGCTTCAACAAAGACTTATTCGCTAGACTGAGATTAATCCCGTCTTTTATAGGAAAGCTATGGGCACAGGCGCTCCCAGCCGTTCTATCCGCGGCTCGTTGATCATGGTCGTTATGCTGATCACGACGAGCTCGTTAGCGATCGCGTTGGGTATCAACCAATACTTCGATTACCAAACCCAGCGACAAGACCTTCTTGAACAACTCCAGACCCTTGCCAAGTTAACGGCTGACCACGCCCAAGACACTATCGTTGATAATAAGCCGGCATTAGAAACACGGCAGCTTAGAGCGCTTTCAGTTTATAAGTTTCTGCAATCTGCACAAACCTATCAGTTAGACCGGTACACGCAGCAACTCAATTTTTTCGCTGGCTACACCCGCAGCGGCGTGCTTCCGAATACGTTTACTGACAGTCAGCTACGCGCATTAAAACAGCCTAGGATCACCGCAGACACCATAGAAATAACATCAGAGATATCGTTTGAAGGTGAACTACTTGGCTTCAGCTATCTGCGTATTTCCCTCGATACTCTCAATCAACGGCTGTGGAACAACCTTTATCAGGCACTCGCCATTATTCTCGTGGCTTCAATATTCGCCTTACTCATTACGCTACAACTACAGCGGCGTTTTAGTCAGCCTATCGACACGTTGATCAGCCTCGTGCAACAGGTCGACTTAAACAAAGATTATGCGCTCAGGGCACCGACCCTTGAGTTGCAAGAGCTGGACTTTCTTGGCAATGCCTTTAATCGCATGTTGTCTCGGGTATCCCGGCGTTTGGAGAAACAACAGCAAGCGGAACAAGAGATACGCCAGTTAAACCAAAGCCTGGAAGATAAAGTCACCGAGCGCACCTTCGCGCTGAAACAAGCGAACAGCGAACTGCTACAAACCTTAGAAAAGCTGCACCTGTATCAGGGACAGATGCTGGAAAAAGAGAAGTTGCACAAATTAGGGCAGATGGTCGCAGGCATTGCTCATGAATTAGATACACCGCTTGGTCTTGGCATCACAACATCAACTTCGATGCAGCAGGCGCTTAGCGAACTAAAGCACTCACTGGAGCACGGAGAGTTATCGCAACGACGACTGAACCAGTTTCTATCACTGTCGGACGAAGCCTTTAATATTCTCACCAGAAACTTGCAGCGAGCCTGCCAATTAATCGAAAGCTTTAAACATGTCGCAGTGGACCAATGCTCAGAGCAGGATCGAACCTTTGAAGTTCATCACTTTATTGACGAAGTTTTGTTAACGCTCAAACCCAAATTAAAAAAAAGCAGGCATATTATTGAGGTGATATGCGACCAAGAGCTGACCATCACCAGTAAACCGGGTGCCATTAGTCAAATTTTAATCAATTTGGTTTTAAATTCACTCAAGCATGGGTTTAAAGATATCAGCCAAGGCACCATAGTTATTCAAGTAACCATGGATAAAGATTATTTAACGGTAATCTACGAAGATAACGGCCGCGGCATGAGCCAAGAAGTCAAAGCACAAGTCTTTTCGCCCTATTTCACCACAGCGAAAGAGAGCGGCGGCAGCGGTCTGGGCATGTACATAGTACAAAGTTTGGTGCAACAAGTACTCGGTGGAAAGTTAGAGCTAGAGACTGAGCCGGAGCAAGGTATTCGACTCAAGATGATGATACCTTTGGCCGATACAGAAACAAACCAGCCCGCTGTGGCGGATACAAATCAAACACATTTGTTAAGTTAATGTAACCAAGCTAAGATTGAATGACTATTGTTTGACCATGTTTACGTTTGCTAACAGTTGGTTATGGAACAATTAAAGAATTAGGCACTCTAACGTTGGGCATTACGTTAATGTAGTACCCGACCGGCCGGTCGAATTAACAGAAATTGACACGCGGAAAAAGACGCATGGAAATCCCAAAAATATTGATCGTCGAAGACGAACTGGTCACCAGAAACACGTTACGCACACTGTTTGAAGCCGAAGGTTATCAGGTCATTGAAGCCAGTGATGGCGAAGAGATGTACCAAAGCCTAGAGAAAGGCGTGGTAGATCTGGTGATCATGGATATCAACCTGCCAGGGAAAAATGGCCTATTGCTTGCTCGTGAACTCCGCGAAAAAACCGATATGGCACTCATTTTCCTGACAGGCCGGGATAATGAAGTTGATAAGATCCTTGGCCTGGAAATTGGCGCAGACGATTACATCACCAAGCCGTTTAATCCGCGCGAGCTGACTATTCGGGCTCGGAACCTATTACAACGCACCTTGCACCAGTCTGAAATCGACGGTGACGAGCCAGACCAATATAAATTTGAAGGCTGGCTGCTCGATGTAAATAGTCGCATGCTGACCGGCTCTGACGGCAATGCGTTCAAACTGCCACGTAGTGAGTTTAGAGCGTTACAACTGTTCCTGAAGAACCCTGGCAAGATCCTAACTAGAGCCCAGCTCTTAAAAGAGATGACTGGCCGCGAGTTACGTCCAAACGACCGTACTGTCGATGTCACCATCCGGCGCATTCGTAAGCACTTTGAAAGCGTCCCCGGCACCCCTGAAGTGATCGCTACCATTCACGGTGAAGGCTATCGTTTTAGCGGTTCACTAAGTTAGTTATCGAAAATTGATGGCATCAAAAAAGGGCCTGAGCAGGCCCTTTTTTATTGCTCGCTATCCGCAAGAGAACATCATTCACTTTCAGCGGCTTCTGCCTCTGTCAGCCAGCGCTTTAATACCATTAAATCTTGTGGGTAGTGATGCTTCATCGCATCCACCCAGTCAGGTACATTTTCCCACCAAGCCGGTTCATCTTTCTGCTGAGCTTTAGCTGCGATCTGTTGTACCCGCTTCAATCCCACAGAGCCCGCTGCGCCCTTAATTTTATGGGCTTCTGATGCCACTGCGCTCTTATCTTCAGCGGTTAAATTGGATTCCAAAATTTCCAGGTACTCTGGCATCAAGGTTTCCAGTAACTCAACACTGTTCAAAAGTGCACCCGCACCAATTACCTCACTGTACTGCTGCAACATTTCAATATCTAAAATGTCATCCAGCGCATCATCTGCTTGCGAAGCTGTTGGCACCGCAGTACCTGAGGGAGCGAATAGCTTAGCTAATGCACTGTGCAGCACGTTCATCTGAATTGGCTTAGTTACGATATCAACAATACCGCACTCCTCGTAGCGAGTTTTGTCCTTAACCGTATTGGCGGTCAAGGCAACAAGGGGAATATCAGCCGTCAGTGGATCAGCCTTAAGTTTCTCTGCGACATCAAAACCACTCATATCTGGCAATTGAATATCCAGCAATACCAGATCAGGTATCTCCGACGCCGCCGTCAACGCACTCTGACCATCCATAGCGACACTGATTGTGTGACCCATTTTCTCCAGTAGAGTTTTGGCAACCAGCACATTGAGTTCAATATCTTCGACCAACAGGATATTCAATGCTGGTACCTTTTTCGCTTCATCTGATAACACATGACTCTCCGGTGCTTCCAGTTTTGGTAGCGTCAACTGAATAGAAAAACAGCTTCCCACATCCACTTCACTGCGAAGCTTAATCTCCGAGCCCATGGCTCGAACTAATTGCTGTGATATAGCTAAGCCTATACCACTTCCAGTGCCGGTGTGATGTCCTTGGCGGCTGCCCTGGTAATACATTGCGAAGATCTTTTTCTGCTCTTCGTCCGGTATTCCCAGACCAGTATCCTCGATCTCAAACTGCAAATAGACGTTGGTATCGTCCTCTCGCGTTAAGGTTGCACTCAGCGCAACAAACCCCTGCGGCGTAAATTTCACCGCATTACCAAGCAAATTCCACAACACTTGGCGCAATCTCGCACCATCCGCTTCCACATACTCTGGCAGCTCAGGATCCCAGCGGCAGCGGAAGCTGACGCCATATTGTTGTGCCAGCAGCACTCCCATGTTTTCAACTTCAGCCAATAACGCCTTAAATGCTACCCGCGTCGGATTAAGCTTAAGTTGTTGTCGGTCTAAACGGTCAAGATCAACAATGTCATTAAAGATGACCCCAAGGGTTTCTGCACTGAGATAAATCGTGTCGACATATCGCAACTGCTCGGCTGACAACTCGGTATCACGCAAAATACGACTTAAACCGACAATGCCATTTAATGGTGTACGCAGTTCATGGCTGATGGTGGCAATAAATTCAGCTTTCTCATTACTTGCTTTACTCAGTAAATCCGCGGCCTGTTTTCTTTCGGTAATATCACGACCGAATGCCACCAACCCAAGGCGCTCACCTTTAGCGCCAAAAAAAGGCACTTTACTAAATTCAAACAAGGTCTTACGACCGTCGGGGTAACGCATCCACTGCTCAAACTTCAGCGGCCGATTACTCGCCATGACCGCCGCGTCAGTTTGAACCACTTGTTCAGCTAGCCGTTCGGGATACACATCAGCAGGAGTAAGACCCACAAGTTCCTCACGAGTTCGCCCCAAGAGCAATTCAGCAGCCCGATTGCAGCTAGAAAAATAGCCATTGTCATCACGATAGAAGATCACATCGGGTGAGCTATCAATCAAAGATCCCAGTTTTGCACTCTGTTCTGCCGCCTTTATCTCTGCCTGACGGCGCTGCATCACTTCAGCTTCCATCTCAGCAACCACCTCCGCTAACGCCTGCTCGGCCTTCACCCGTTCGGCATTTTCCGCTTCCAGCAAGATAAGTTGATGTTCCAGCTTCTCCGCCTTCTCACGATCTTTTGCCCGCAGGCGATCAGTACGTCGACGGGACAGATCAAGTTCGCGCACCACAAGTACAAAAAGAAAAACCGTGGGCGGAGTCAGAATAAAGCCCAGTAGGAGAGCCCTGGCGATATCCAGAGTATCCACATCACCGCTAATTGCTAGGCGCAAAGAAACGTTGATCGCAATCCCCAAAACAATAATGGAGCCAGCAACAACCAGCGTCAGGCGCAATACGCCAATTTCCGTCATCAAATTGATAAAGCGTTGTGCCCACAATTTCATGGCACCATCCTTGAAACGTCGTTAATTGGAAAGTCGATCTTGTCGCCCTAAAAGCCACAAGATTCAGCGGTGTTTATGTTGGTCAAAGCCCTTTATAATAGCTGCCCCGAAACGGGGAGAGATTCAACAGCGTCTCATTTTTGTGATATAAAGACGCTCTTTTTTTAACCGCCATGGCAATTTAGCAGAAATTTTCGCCAGTTAGCGCCCAGTGGAGTACCCCGATGCCATCCATCATGCCAGATATCGCCAACCACGCCAGTGCCCAAACAGAGGGAACATTAGACTGGGTTGGAATGGACAATATCGAGCTACCACTGATGGTAGAAGTGCGTGGGGAAGCGCCACGGCAAGTCAGCGCTCATGTCGGTGCTTTCGTAAACTTGACCCGTCCGAAAGCAAAAGGGATCCACATGTCCCGTCTCTATCTGCTGCTGGATACCCTATCTACCGAAGGCACACTGAATAGCCAGGCACTGATGACCCTGCTGGACAACTTCATCACGAGCCATGATGAGCTTAGCGATCACGCCAAAGTCTCTTTTACCTTCGACTACCATATGCGCCGGAAGTCACTGATCAGCGGTAAGCAGGGCTGGAAAGCCTACCCGGTCACACTAACAGGTGAGCTTAAGCAAGGTGAACTCAGCATTGAGATGGGTGTACAAGTCCCCTATTCATCGACATGCCCTTGCTCCGCTGCCTTGGCACGACAGCTCATTCAGGACGCCTTTGAAGCGAAATTTAGCGGCCAAGGCAGCATTGATCGGGCAGAGATGCATGCTTGGTTAGGCACGACTGAAGGGGTTGTTGCAACGCCACATAGTCAACGCAGCATTGCTGACGTCAAGATTAAGCTGGATAACGCCAACTTAGGTTTCCCGTTACGCCAGCTAATTGACCAGATCGAAGATGCCTTACAAACACCCGTACAAGCTGCGGTGAAACGGGTAGACGAACAGGAGTTTGCTCGCCTGAACGGCCAGAACCTGATGTTCTGTGAAGATGCCGCCCGTCGCCTCAAGCATCTACTAAACCAACATGCCGAATACAAAGACTTTCTGCTGCGCGTGAATCACTACGAAAGCTTACATGCCCATGATGCGGTCAGCATCACCGCCAAAGGTGTTAAAGGCGGATATCACGCCTAAGTAAACCGCCGTTATAATTTTTTGCATGGTCAGGAACTCTCCTGACCATATCACCAACAATTTCCCTTTTGCCCCAGCAACAACAAACTGCAACCATTTTCCCTTTCAGCACGATAAAAGTTGTTATTTTTCATCTTTGCCCCGCTACGCTACTACCCAACAGATAACAACAAAGCAGCAAAACAAATAGGCTAACAACCTGTTTTAATGCAGGTTATCTTTGATCTGCCCCAAACAAAACAGCCATTTTAAGTGATGGACTTCACATTGTTTTAACATTACATTAGTTGTACTAATGTAATGCCCTTTGCGGATCTTTCTTTTCATCAGCTCGAATTTCTACCGCAAAACTGGTCTAAAAATAGATAGTCAGCCGGAATAAATCATCGGGCTGCATTCTGCCTGCATGGGAGGTTTTATGAGCTTGTACGACCCGTCTTTAGTCAAAGACAACTGTGGATTTGGGTTAATCGCCCATATGGACGGCGAACCCAGTCATCGTTTGGTACGTACCGCTATCTCCGCTCTGGATCGAATGACCCACCGAGGCGGCATCGCCGCTGACGGTAAAACTGGCGATGGTTGTGGCCTGTTGATGCAAAAGCCAGATGCCTTTTTTCGCGCGATTGCTGAAGAAAACGATTGGCATTTAGGCAACCACTATGCCGTCGGTATGATTTTCCTCAGCCATGACGACAACAAAGCCCAAGCGGCGCGGGATGTTTTCAGTGAAGAGCTGCAACAGGAAACGCTGGAAGTCGTCGCCTGGCGTCCGGTACCGACAGATAATAGCTGTCTCGGTGAGATCGCCCAGCAAACAGTACCCTGTATCGAACAGGTGTTTGTCAACGCCAACCCAGGCTGGAGCATTCACGATATTGAACGTCGGCTCTATCTAGCGCGCCGCCGCGCGGAGAAGCGTTTGGCTGATGACAGTGATTTTTATGTGGCCTCGCTCTCCAACTTGGTGATTGTTTATAAAGGCTTGATGATGCCTGCAGACATCCCCAACTTTTATACTGATCTGGCGGATATACGCCTGCAATCTTCAATCTGCCTATTCCACCAGCGCTTCTCAACCAACACAGCCCCCCGTTGGCCGCTGGCACAGCCGTTCCGTTTTCTCGCCCACAATGGTGAAATCAATACCATTGAAGGCAACCGCCAATGGGCAAAGGCGCGGAGCTATAAGTTTAAGTCACCGCTGCTCCCAGATTTGCAAGATGCCGCCCCGTTTGTCAACGAGTCCGGCTCTGACTCATCGTCCCTCGACAACATGCTAGAACTGTTTTTGGCTGGCGGGATGGATCTGTTCCGTGCCATGCGTTTGTTGATCCCACCAGCATGGCAGTCTCATCCGAAGATGGATAAAGAGCTGAAGGCATTTTACGACTTCAACTCTATGCATATGGAACCCTGGGATGGCCCGGCAGGTATTGTTATGACCAACGGTCGCCATGCCGCCTGTAATCTGGACCGAAATGGTCTGCGCCCTGCCCGTTACGTGATCACCAAAGATGGCTTTATAACTCTGGCCTCAGAGGTGGGGATCTGGGATTACACCCCGGACGAAGTGGTGGATAAAGGGCGCGTCGGCCCCGGTGAATTGCTGGTAATCGACACCAAAACCGGAAAACTATGGCGCTCCCGCGAGATCGATGACGATCTAAAAACTCGCCACCCTTATGCCCAGTGGCTCGATAAGAGCTGCAAGCGCCTGATCCCATTTGAGGAGCTCTACGCTAAACAAGCGGTTAAGCGACAACTCGACGACGACCAGCTGAAAACCTATCACAAGCAGTTTGGCTTCAGTTTCGAAGAGGTGGATCAGGTGATCCGCGTACTCGGCGAGGCTGGTCAGGAAGCCACAGGCTCCATGGGCGATGACACACCAATGGCGGTTCTTTCCAGCCGCTCACGGAGCATTTATGATTACTTCCGGCAGAAATTTGCTCAGGTAACCAACCCGCCGATCGATCCGCTGCGGGAAAACCACGTGATGTCGCTGGCTACCTGTATTGGTCGTGAACAAAACGTGTTTAACGAAACCAGCGGTCACGCCAAGCGCGTACTGTTTGACTCCCCTGTGCTGCTCTATTCTGATTTCCAGCAGTTGCAGGACTTAGATGACACCCATTACAAGCCCTGCACCCTGGATCTTAACTACGACCCAGGCAAGCAGGATCTGCAACAGGCGATACAGGCGTTAACCGACGAAGCCGCAGCCAAAGCAAGTAATGGCTCGGTGCTATTGATCCTTTCCGATCGTCAGCTCAACAAGGATACTCTGCCTATTCCTGCAGCGATGGCGGTGGGTGCCGTACAACGGCGTTTGGTCGATGACAATCTGCGCTGCGACTCCAATATCGTCGTAGAGACCGCCTCAGCCCGTGACCCACATCATTTTGCCGTGCTACTCGGCTTCGGCGCGACAGCTATCTACCCCTATCTGGCGTATGAAACGCTGGCCGAACTGGTCGACAGAGGCACGCTGGATATCTCGAAACAGCAAGCGTTGGTCAACTACCGTAAGGGGATCAATAAGGGGCTGTTTAAGATCATGTCGAAGATGGGGATCTCGACCATTGCTTCGTACCGCTGTTCGCAGCTATTTGAAGCGGTTGGCCTGCATCAGGATGTCGTCAACCTCTGCTTTAAAGGTGTCGTCAGCCGAATTCAGGGCGCCAATTTTGACGATTTCCAACAAGATCTGACCAATCTCGCCCGTGTTGCCTGGCTGAAACGTAAGCCGATTGAACAGGGCGGATTACTTAAATATGTCCATGATGGCGAATACCACGCGTACAACCCTGATGTGGTCGCGACCCTGCAACAAGCCGTAAAGACAGGTAGCTACAGTGACTATCAGGAGTATTCACGACTGGTGAATGAGCGTCCGGTAGCCACTCTACGTGACTTGCTGGAGCTTAAGGATGACTGTCAGCCGATCGAGATCGACGCCGTAGAACCGGCGGAAGAGCTCTACAAGCGCTTTGATAGCGCCGCCATGTCGATAGGTGCCCTATCCCCGGAAGCCCACGAAGCACTCGCTATCGCCATGAACCGTCTAGGCGGCAAATCCAACTCAGGTGAGGGTGGTGAAGATCCCAAGCGCTATGGCAATGAGCGTGTCTCCAAAATCAAGCAGGTCGCTTCTGGCCGTTTCGGTGTCACCCCGCACTACCTGGTCAATGCCGAAGTGATCCAGATTAAGGTTGCCCAGGGAGCGAAGCCCGGTGAAGGTGGTCAGCTACCTGGTGAGAAGGTTAATCCATATATTGCCAAACTGCGTTTCTCAGTACCTGGCGTCACGCTGATTTCACCACCGCCGCATCACGACATCTACTCCATCGAGGATTTAGCGCAGCTGATCTTTGACCTTAAACAGGTCAACCCCACCGCTACCATTTCGGTCAAATTGGTGTCAGAACCCGGTGTCGGCACGATCGCCACCGGCGTGGCAAAGGCTTACGCCGATCTGATCACTGTCTCTGGCTATGACGGCGGTACCGGAGCCAGCCCACTGACCTCAGTGAAATATGCTGGCAGCCCATGGGAACTTGGCCTGGTTGAAACGCAACAGGCGCTAGTTGCCAACGGATTGCGGCATAAAGTGCGACTGCAGATCGATGGCGGCATGAAGACCGGCCTGGATATCATCAAAGCCGCCATTCTCGGTGCCGAAAGTTTCGGCTTTGGCACCGCACCTATGGTCGCTTTGGGTTGTAAGTACTTGCGTATCTGTCATCTCAACAACTGTGCCACCGGCGTAGCAACACAAGATGAAAAGTTACGCCGCGACCACTTTATTGGTCTGCCTGAGATGGCGATGAACTACTTCAAGTTCGTCACGCAGGAAGTGCGGGAGATCATGGCCAGCCTCGGGGTCGCAAAACTCACCGATCTGATCGGTCGTACCGATCTGTTGGAGGTTGTTGATGGCTTTACCGCCAAGCAGAGCCGCTTGGCATTGGAGCCGTTACTGGAAACCTTTGAACCAAAGAACGGTGCTGCACCCTATCATCAGGAGCTAAACCCACCGCACGATAACGGTGATCTCAACAAACAGCTACTGGCCGATATGCAGGACAGTATCGACGGCAAATTGGGCGGTTTTGGCAATTATCCAATCCGCAATACCGATCGTTCGGTGGGTGCCCTGCTCTCTGGCTATATCGCCAGCAAGCATGGCAACCAAGGCATGGCAGGTACACCGATCCAGTTGTCATTTACCGGTACAGCAGGTCAAAGCTTCGGCGTCTGGAATGCGGGCGGCCTAGAGATGGTACTGACCGGTGATGCCAACGATTACGTCGGCAAAGGGATGGCGGGCGGTAAACTGGTTATTCGGCCACAAAAAGGTTCGGAGTTCCTCTCCCATCAAGCCACGATTTGCGGCAACACTTGTCTCTACGGTGCTACCGGCGGTCGCCTCTATGCTGCGGGTAAAGGCGGTGAACGATTCGCCGTACGTAACTCAGGCGCCATTGCTGTGGTTGAAGGGATCGGTGATAACGGCTGCGAGTATATGACCGGCGGTATTGTCACCGTACTGGGTAAAACGGGTGTTAACTTCGGCGCAGGGATGACCGGTGGTTTCGCCTATATCTTTGATGAGCGCGATAACTTCAAAGTGCGGATGAATCCAGAACTGGTCGAGATCGTCGACATGAGTAAGATTACCATCCACCACGAACACCTGCGTGGCATGATCAATCAGCATTTAGATGAGACAGGCAGCTCGCGAGCCCAGGAGATCCTGGATAACTTCGAAGCCTACCTGCCACTGTTTAAGCTGGTGAAGCCAAAAGCGGCAGATATCAAAGCCCTGCTCGGCCATCGTAGCCGCAGTGAAGCAGAACTCATCGTCGAAGCGCAGTAAGGTAGGAATACAGATGGCTAAGAATGTTTATCAGTTTGTCGACGTCGATCGTGTAGACCCGCCAAAAAAGGCGATAGAAACGCGACGAGTAGAGTTTGTCGAGATCTACGAACCGTTCAAAGATGATCAGGCCCGTAATCAGTCTGATCGCTGCCTTGAGTGCGGTAATCCCTATTGTGAGTGGAAGTGCCCGGTGCACAACTACATCCCCAACTGGTTGAAGCTGGCCAACGAAGGGCGAATAGAGGAAGCAGCAGAGCTGTGTCATCAAACCAACAGCTTGCCCGAAGTCTGTGGTCGGGTCTGCCCGCAAGATCGCCTGTGTGAAGGCGCTTGTACGCTCAATGACCAGTTTGGCGCAGTCACCATCGGCTCGGTGGAAAAATATATCACCGACAAAGCGTTCGCCATGGGCTGGCGCCCTGATATGTCGAAGGTAGTGTGGACAGATAAGAAAGTCGCTGTCATTGGTGCTGGCCCAGCAGGTTTGGCCTGTGCTGATATTCTTATCCGCAACGGTGTAAAACCCGTGGTATTTGATAAGTACCCAGAGATCGGTGGCCTGCTAACCTTTGGTATTCCAGCGTTTAAGCTAGAAAAAGAGGTGATGACCCTGCGCCGTAAAATCTTTAGCGAGATGGGCATCGAGTTCCAACTGGAAACCGACATCGGCAAAGATATCCCGTTCCAACAACTGTTGGACGATTACGATGCAGTCTTTTTGGGCATGGGCACATACAAGTACATGACCGGCGGTTTTCCTGGCGAAGAAGCTACTGGCGTTTATGACGCGCTGCCTTTCCTGGTTGCCAATACCAATCGCCAAATGGGTTTCGAAAAGGATCCTGCTGACTTTATCGACATGGCAGGCAAAAAGGTCGTGGTGCTTGGTGGTGGTGATACCGCCATGGATTGCGTGCGCACCTCGGTACGCCAACAAGCGGAGCGTGTGATCTGCGCCTATCGTCGTGATGCGGCCAATATGCCGGGGTCACGGCGAGAAGTCGTCAATGCCCGCGAAGAGGGCGTGGAGTTTATGTATAACCTGCAGCCCACCGAGATTGTGGTAGATAGCGCAGGCAAAGCAACCGGAGTGAAGATGGTGAAGACCCAATTGGGAGCACCAGATCAACGCGGCCGTCGTCGACCAGAGCCGATCCCAGGATCAGAGCATATTCTGGAAGCTGATGCCGTGATTCAAGCATTTGGTTTCCAACCCAGCCCCTCGCCTTGGTTTGCTGATTTTGGCATTGAGCTGGACGATTGGGATCGTGTGAAAGCACCGGAAAATGGTGAATACAAATTCCAGACATCAAATCCGAAAGTATTTGCGGGTGGCGATATGGTGCGGGGCTCAGATCTAGTCGTCACAGCAATCGCTGAAGGCCGTAACGCCGCCGAAGGGATCATGGATTACCTAAACGTCTAACACGACCTGGCGCTGACCATAGTTAGCATGGCCATAAATAAAAAAGCCCGCCAAAACACTGGCGGGCTTTTTAGTTAACGAAGCAGCGGTTCACCCAGACCAAAATGAACCAACAACGTCACGAACTTAGGTTCTAAAACTGACTCTCAGTCTGATAATGGCTGTCAGTGCCAATTGTCAGCTGATTATTGTCACCAGATTGCCACTCCACGCCAGCAGTCGGGTTGTTTTCCTCACGCTTAACACACTTCCACGCCAACGCAGTGTTGGTCGGCAGCGATAGTGCCCCCTGCCATGTCGGATAAGCGTCAGAGCTCAACAGTAGAGCAGCAGCTGGATCCCAGTTTCCAAGCTCGGGCTGATTACCCACGACATAAACGCTCTGCCCTGGATACGTTTCGCCGTTGAAGCAGCGGAAAGTCACCTCACTGGTCGGCGCCGCATTCACATCACGCCATGTCACTGTCAGAGGCGCTGATACACTGCTCCCTTCAGTAACAACAAGGTAATAACTCCCCGCCGGCAAAGTGATGCTGGCATTGTCACCACCGCTAGTCAGGGTCGCTGATGCACCGATAGCACCGCCACCCCAGTTGGTAGCCCAGTCATTATTCAGCACTAACTTGTAAGGTGACGCATTCAGGCCACCAGTGGCAACCACCAACTTGCGCCACTGACCGTTTCCGATATAGGTCAATGCCCAAGCTTCGTTATCCATCATCCAATCATCGAAATCAGCACCACTGATTTTCAGATTAGCTGAGGCACCAAACACACTGTCACTCTGATCAGCGGAGATCACCTGCCAATCAACCTGCAGTGGCGCATTGGCATTATCACCTTCCGTCACCGTCAGACGGTACTCACCTGCAACCAAAGAGACTTTGGCATTGCCACCATCTCTTGCCAGCGCAACGCTCACACCGTCACCACTGCCACCCCAGTTCGTTGCCCAGTTCGCATCTAATACCAACTTATACTCACTGTCCGTCAAACGCTCAGGCACGGTCAAGGTCAGTTCCCAAGTGTGGTCATCAACCAAAGTCAGTTGATTCTGCGGCACATACAATGTCCACTCACCAAAATCAGCACCGGCCAATGTGAGTGATGGTGCATCACCAAGCACAGAGTCAAAGCCCTGCTGCGGCTCTAAGAGCGAATCAATCGCTGTCTGCAGGTTAGGTAGAGGCCCGATACGACGTGCTAGATCGCCGGTTTGAGGCGTCCCTGTTTCGCTAACCAAAGCGCGTACTTGCTGGGGCGACAAAGGGGCACCTAGCTGCGACTTGGCGATCCCTTGCAGTACGGCAACAGAGCCAGTCACGATAGGCGAGGCACTTGAGGTGCCACTAAAGTAAGCGGTATACCAGAACTGTTCATCTATGCTCTGCAGGTCACCATAGCCCATGGTTGTCACAAACTGACCCCAGCCGTGGGCATCAATACGCTCACCATGGTTAGAGAAACAGGAGGGTGAGCGTTGGTCGTAATCACTGGCACCGACCATAATCGCGCCAGAATCACGCACCTGCTTATCAAAGATACCGTTGAAAACCGGCGCATCCAGATTCACATCACCGTTACCGGCAGCTTCCACCACCGTGATCCCCATATCCGTGACCATACGGATGGCATCGAACACCGCTTGGTAATACTCCATCGGAACATAGTGACACTGCCCCTGGTTACAGGTACAGGCGGTGCCATCATCAGGGCCACGGCTATGCAGCTCAATCAAGATCACATCACCTGGTGACAGATGGCCTGCGGCCTGCAAAATAGCGTTGGAGGTAGAGTAGCTACCAATGCTGACGTAACCCATTTCAGCCTGATTCGCGATCCCCGTAACACCGTAGTTGTTATCCATGCCACCGATAACGCCTAACACTGCGGTGCCATGGTTGCGCCAACTCGAATTACTAATCTGTGTGCCCATGGTTAAGAACAGCGCAGGCATATCTTCGTGGGTAACATTCCAGCCCCCTTCGATATCGACCACTTTGATCTGCTCACCGCGGCCACCAGGGAAATCCCATGCATAACGCGCATTAATGCCGTTACTGCCGCTATTCAGATAACCCTGACGAGATTCAAAATCTGGGGTAAAGATCAGCGGTGTGACGACACTGTCAGAGTCTGTTGTAGCCAGCTCAGGTACAGGTTGCACATAGGCCAGTTCAACTTCAGGCAGCAGTTGTAACTGCTGATAGAGTTCAGCCAGTTTCTGCCGGTCAGTTTGAGGACTCAGCGGTAACTCGTAATAGCCTCCCAGACGAGTCATGGGGTCGAGTATCGGCGCACTGATATTTTGTTGCAGCCCCGACAGTTCGGTAGCGGTAAACAGCGGCTTTGCTTCAAGCTCCGCAGACGCAAACAGCGCGCCCATATTAGCCACCAGATCCTCATTACTGGGCCCACCGATACCGCCAGCCGAATGAGCTAGCTTGAACACCAGGCGTTGCAACGGGACATCAGCACCGTAGCCTAAAATTTCGTTACTGTTATCTGGGGGATCATTCGCCCAAACGGAACCGGCGAAGATCAAAAGTGACAATATGATTGAAGGTAACATCAAACATTTCATAGAAAGCTCCTTGCTTAAAACCGCGACATGTATTTCCACTACAGAGGTTTCTGTTCACGCCCCAACAAAATACAGCCGTGGCAGCGTTCCCCTTATCTGGGGCTTTCGTCGCCACGCTCTCGTTGTAGGTCGCTCAAGCACGCGTTCTTTGACACGTTCAATCTTTGAGGCTTGTCACAGTTCCAAAAAATGTGAGCGATATCAACTCCTACCAGTTGTTGATAATTAACTAATAAATAATAAGTTAACTGAAAAAATGCTCGATAAACCATTTGTTATCAGGCTGTTAATGGGATCGCTACCATGGAGATAGCAAGCTAAATAAGTGTATGATTTTTTTATGTCAGAGCAGTGTCATTTCGCTTTCAAGCAGCATTTCATAGAAGAAATTCAACCATCTATGTTCACAACCCCTTCTAATAGCTAAAATAGTCAGATACTTATCTAAGAGACTTAGCCCTATGAAAATCGGCATTATCGGCGCCATGGATCAGGAAGTGACTCAGCTGCGTTCGCAATTAACGCCAAGCGATAACGTAATCAAAGACGCAGGCATTGAGTTTTATCCTGGCGAGCTGCACGGGCATGAAGTGATCTTGCTTAAATCGGGTATTGGCAAGGTAGCTGCGGCCATCTCCACCACCCTGTTACTGGAGCGCTTTGCTCCCGATATTGTCATCAATATCGGCTCTGCCGGTGGTTTTGACCCAGCCCTTCAAGTCGGCGATGTGGTGATCTCCAGCGAAGTGCGTTACCACGACGTTGATGTCACCGCCTTTAACTATGAGCCGGGACAACTGCCAGGGCAGCCTGCAGCCTTTACCCCTGCGGCAGATCTTGTGGCGCTTGCCGAACAAAGCCTCAACGCCGTTGGTGAAGCCAAGGCGGTCAAAGGACTGATCTGTAGCGGTGATATCTTTATGGCCGATCCGGCACGGGTAGAACAGGCTCGCGCGTTATTTCCAACCATGGCCGCTTGTGAAATGGAAGCCGCAGCAGTAGCGCATGTCTGCCATCAATTTTCTGTGCCCTTCGTGATTATTCGGGCGCTTTCAGACATCGCGGGCAAGTCCAGTCACCTCTCGTTTGAGCAGTTCCTCGACAAAGCTGCTCATCACTCCTCATTGGTGGTCGCTGATATGCTCAAGCGATTGGCATAGAAGATCGGTAAAGCAACGCTGAACAGGTGGTAAATAGGGCGTGGATCAAGCATTGTTCATCGGCTGGTTAGGTTATCTAACCACACCACTAACAATATTGGCTGTACTGGCCTTAAGCCGTGTCGCGCCCATTCCCCCCCACTACCACCCACTGACCCTGCTAAGTGGCCTCGCCAGCAATTTACAGAAAAAAGTCTATCCCAATGCTGAGCGCCCCGTACTGCAGCAGCAGATCGCCGGCGCGCTCGGCACATTGATGCTGATTGCGCCATCATTAATCATATTGGCAATCATCGGCATGGTGTCTGAGTTCCCTGTGCTGTGGAATGCACTGTTGCTGTATCTGGCTTTGGATTGGGAACAAACTCGGCGCACAGCCATACGAATAGCCGCGCAATTGGAGAAAGGCTACAAGCTGCAGGCCAGAGAGAGCCTCAACAGCTTGGTGCTACGACAATCGGGACGGCTATCCTCCATGGGGATCGCAAAAGCCTGTATAGAAACTCTGTTACAGCGTGCAAACCTGCAGCTGTTTGCCGTACTGTTTTGGTTTGCTATCGGCGGTGGTTTGATGGCCGTGACTTACCGCGCTCTGCGCGAACTGGCGATGGTATGGAATGGCAAAGATCCTTTCTTTAAACAGTTCGCCTCGTTGCCTGCCGCACTGACGATTCTAATGGATGCCATCCCTACGCGACTGTTGGCCTTTAGCTACGCGCTATCCGGATCACTCAAGCCTTGGTTTAAACTCAGCTACCACTGGCAAAAAACGTTTCCTAACAATCACGCAGGATTACTGCTCAGCTGCGGTGGCAGCGCCCTAAAGCTAGGCTTAGGTGGACCGCTGTACTACCAACAACTGAAGCAGCAACGGCCGCGACTGGACACGGGTGCGGAGCCACAAGCCGTCGACATTTTGCGCACCCTGCGCCTAATTAATAACGCCATCAGCTTTTGGCTGGCGATCACCCTGGTTATAGCTCTGACCATTGGTCTGCTTAGCCAATTGTTACCATCTCTATCCAGTTGACAAAAATGATTCACTTTTCAACGGCTCAGGCACTAAACTCATCGCAGGCAGTTCAGTTTTTGCAACTGCGCTGGTCACATATAAGTTTGGTATAGCGGACATCGCGACAAGCAAACGCAGCGATAGTTTTGCAGTAGACGATCAGGTATAGCAATGACAATTCTTTATTGGCTCAACGTAATTGGTCTTGCGGTGTTTGCCATTTCAGGTGCACTGATGGCGGCACGATTAAAAATGGATCCCTTTGGTGTGGTGGTTCTGGCGGCGCTCACTTCAATCGGTGGCGGTACCATTCGAGATATCATCTTGGACGTGCCACAGGTTTTCTGGATCGAAGACCCTAGCTATTTAAACACCATCATCATTACCGCCTTAGTCACCATGGTGTTTGTTAATTATCTGCATCGTATTCCCGAGAAATTACTACTGATCGCTGATGCTGCCGGTTTAGCACTTTTTTCCGTACTCGGTGCGCAAAAAGCGCTGTTGTATGGGGCGCCAGGAGAGATAGCCGTGGTTATGGGGGTTATTACTGGCGCTGCAGGCGGTATCTTACGGGACGTCGTTTGTCGACAGATCCCTATGGTATTGCGCAAAGATATATACGCCACGGCCTGCTTACTCAGCTGTGTTACCTACACCGGCTTGCTTCTAATCGATGTCGACGATCTTACCGCGTCGTTAGTGGGGATTGGCGCTGGTTTTATCTTAAGATTGGCCGCGATCCAGTGGCATCTGCAACTGCCAGCCTATCAGTTGAGAAGACGATCATGATCAAATTGCTTAGGATTTCCTGCAACTCTCGCGCACTGCTGTGGTCTACCAACCAGACTTAATTTTTGCTGGTGGAAACCAGCCCATGGTTGTATGCGCACAATGATTATCAGTTGTACTTTATTGTTATCCTGGTTTGCAGCCGCGGACTCTTGGATGCCGCTATCTTATGCCGAGCAACCCACTCGCGGTTTCAACCGTCTGATCTCTGAATCTGAAGCTAAGCAAGAGAATTGGGTCAAAGACAGCGAACAGGTAGCATTGCACTACCTTGGAAATCCAGATGAACTGGAGATCCTGCAGCAACAGGGCGACGGCAAACAGCTTGAACTCACGGTACGCCAACCACTGGATCGAGCCGGGGTTGAGTCCGCTCTGTACCTGCTGCAGTTAAAGAAAACCGCACAAGGCACCTGGCAGTTACAGAACGCCCGCATGGCTTGGCGTTGCAAAAATAGCAGCAATTTTGATACCCGCCGCTGTCAGGCGAACTACTAAGTCACAGTTAGCAAAGTACGATATTGACCGCTAATCCCCCTAAAGCGGTCTCTTTGTATTTTGACTGCATATCAGCGCCTGTCTGTCGCATAGTTTCTATCACCGCATCCAACGACACCCGATGTTGACCATCACCCAACAACGCCAAGCGAGCAGCATTGATCGCTTTGATCGCCCCCATCGCATTCCGTTCAATGCAAGGCACCTGTACCAATCCTTTGGCGGGATCGCAGGTCATGCCCAAATGGTGTTCCATCGCCATTTCCGCTGCATTTTCAGCTTGCGCCACACTACCGCCTAACACCGCACACAAGGCGCCTGCGGCCATCGAACTGGCGACACCAATCTCACCCTGACACCCCACCTCTGCTGCTGAGATCGAGGCGTTACGCTTGTAAAGCCAACCAATCACCGCCGCCGTCAGCAGAAACTCCCGTGCTCCGGCATCTGTCGCCCCTGCAACAAAACGCAGATAGTAGGCTAATACCGCTGGGATCACCCCCGCCGCCCCGTTAGTCGGCGCCGTAACCACTTGCCCACCATTGGCATTCTCTTCATTGACCGCCAACGCAAACATGCTAACCCAGTCCATCAATGCCAATGGATCTTGCTGCAAGCTACGTACTTTTAAGCGTTGATGTAGTTGCGGTGCACGACGCACCACCTGCAAACCTCCAGGTAAGATCCCCTCCTGTTCACAGCCACGCTCGATAGCGCTGAGCATCACCCGTTTGATCAGATCCAGATGTTGATCAATAACCGCATCATCACAACCTAATGCCCGTTCGTTGCGCCGAGCAATCGTTGCTAATCTCACCCCTTCGTTTTGGCAGATTGTCAGTAGTTGGGCAGCGTTATCAAACGGGAAAGCTCGATGATCAAACTGCTCAGCTTGATCAAGATTAGCAATATCATCGGCAGAAACGATGTAGCCCCCTCCCACCGAAAACCAGGTTTCCGTCAACAAGCGATTACCGGCTTTATCGTCCGCGGAAAGGCGCATGCCATTGGGGTGGGCAGGAAGAAAAACATCACAATGGTAAAGAATATGACGCTGTGGATTGAAATGGATCGGCAGGCGATCAGCCAACCGTAATTGATTCCCGACTTTCACCGCAGCATAGGCTGCTTCAGCAACATCAGGTTCAAGGGTTTCCGGTTGCATCCCCAGCAATCCCAAGATCAACGCCTTGTCAGTGGCATGCCCCTCTCCGGTTAATGCCAGCGAACCAAACAGTTCACAAGAGACCGAGTAGACCTGCTCCCCGTGCTCCGCCATCAGGCGTTCGGAGAAAGCGGCGGCTGCGAGCATTGGCCCCAAGGTATGAGAGCTTGACGGGCCAATACCCACCTTGAACATAGGCAACACACTGAACGGTTCCATCGGACCAACCTCATCAACACACAAAAGCAACGTGTTTAAGTTTAGACAGCAGAATCAGCTTATCTTTCTGTGATGACTCTATATAGCTCTGACGGAAAAGGCAGGGGAAGAGGTAAACATTGCCCGTTGCAATAGCAGGCTCTGACGGCAAGTTGCCGTTACAAATCAGCCAGCAACGGCTCTACTGGGGGAGATCAGCCACGGCAGACAACAGCCAGTTCAACTGGTTTCCAGTGTTACCAACAGCAGGTCGCTGATCACATGGCCAGCCAGTGATTGTCCGGTATGCTGAGTAAACCAACGATGATCCATATGCTTACCCGCAACCAGCAGATCGGCCTCAGTGGCGGTGATCACTTTATTCACCTGACGATTCATCTCACCACTCATGAGCCATTGCCCAGTCACCGGATAATCGACATTGTCGCTAATAAACTCGGCCATCATCTGTTGGCGTTTAGGTTGAATACGCGCCGACAGGTCGAGTCCTAACTCAATCTCTTCCAAAGAGGAGTCGCCGATCCCGGGTTCCACCATCACAAAGGAGAGTTTAGCGCCGTAGGCACGCGCCAGCGCCGCCCCACGTAAAGCCACTTTTGCCGAATCCACACCTAAATCGATGGCGACTAAAATATGTTTGTATATCACCGACAGCTCCCCTATTTAGACGCCCGCCGATTTGGCAAACAACTGATAACCAGCCCAAGCGGCAAACACACAGCCCACAACATTCAAGCCAATATTCATCGCGAACTTCAGCCACTCCCCCTGCTGCATCAACACCACATTGTCCATAGAGAAGGTAGAGAAAGTGGTCAAAGCGCCTAGAAACCCCAGTCCAACCACAGGGCGCCACGGCGCAGCCACCAAGGTACCGTTCTCCAGCAGGGCAAACAGGCCTCCCATCATCAGGCTACCGGCAATATTCACCGTCAACGTGCCATAGGGAAACCCTTTACCAAACAGTGCCACACACCATTGTGAGACAAGAAAACGGCCACAGGCACCGAATGCGCCGCCCAGTGCAACAAAAGCTAAGGTGGTCCACTGCGACATAAAGGCTGGCTCCTGAATTGCAAAGATAATGTACGAGATGAATCGCTTAACAACCCGCTTGGCCAATGATAATGACCAATTTACAACGAGTTGCAATCACTGGATCATAGCATCCCAGCAAAGCGATGCAGTGACAACGCCAAGATCGAGAAACAAAAAACGGGCCGTAGCCCGTTTATCCAGTCAACGTGCCTGATTAAGCGAGTGTAATGCGGGCAAACTTACGCTTACCAACCTGATAAACCGCCGTACCGGCAGTCAATTCCACTTTCGCGTCAGCCACTTTGTCGCCATCAATCTTCACTGCGCCCTGTTTGACCATCCGCAACGCTTCCGATGTACCACCTACCAAGCCCGCTTCTTTCAGCAGGTTCGCCAGCGGTAAGCCGATGTCAAAACTGAACTCAGGCATCTCATCAGGTATCGCGTTCTTCTGAAAACGCTGAATAAAGTCCTGATGCGCACCCTCTGCTGCGGCTTCGTCGTGGAAACGAGCAATGATCTCTTTCGCTAACAAGATCTTATAATCACGCGGGTTAGCACCATTGGCGATCGCCTCACGGAACTCCGCCAACTCGCCCAACGGACGGAAGCTCAACAGATCAAAGTAATCCCACATCAAATCATCAGAGATAGACATGATCTTACCGAACATATCGTTCGGCGCGTCACTGATGCCGATGTAGTTATTCGCCGATTTGGACATCTTCTTGACGCCGTCCAAGCCAACTAACAGCGGCATCATCACCACACACTGGGCTTTCTGACCCGCATCTTTCTGCAGTTCACGCCCCATCAGCAGGTTGAACTTCTGATCGGTACCGCCCAGTTCAACATCCGCTTTCAGCGCTACTGAGTCATAGCCCTGCAACAACGGATACATAAACTCATGGATGGCAATCGGTTGGCTATCGGCATAACGCTTTTTAAAGTCATCACGCTCTAGCATGCGCGCCACGGTTTGCTTGGAAGCCAAGCGGATCATCCCCTCAGCACCCAGCTCGTTCAACCAGCTTGAGTTAAACTCGATGCGGGTTTTATCCGCATCCAGGATCTTAAAGATCTGCTCTTTATATGTTTCCGCGTTCTGCAGTACGTCTTCACGAGTCAAAGGGGGGCGCGTGCTGTTTTTGCCTGAAGGATCACCCACCATGGCAGTAAAATCGCCGATCAGGAAAACCACTTCATGCCCCAGCTGCTGAAACTGACGCAGCTTATTCATGATCACCGTATGACCCAGATGAATATCCGGCGCAGTCGGATCGGCACCCAGCTTAATAATGAGTGGGCGACCTTCTTTGAGCTTGGCCACCAACTCCTCTTCTACCAGGATCTCTTCGGCGCCTCGCTTGATTTCGGCCAATGCCGCTTGCCAGTCACTCATTAGGATATTTCTCCGTGAAAACTATCAATTCAAAATTCAGGGGGGGATTGTACGAAATGGCGCCGCAAAGGGAAACAGTGTATGCTGGGCGCGATAGTTGCATTGGCGTTATACTAGTCAATGTACCGGTTTTATAGCGATGTACAAGCAAGATCCTGATATGAATGCTTATATTGAACAGCTGCCTAAACAGCACAAAGTACTGGTAGCCATTATCAGTGTCATTACCCTACTGCTGCTTTTTATGCCGGCAGAAGACGCCAGCGCTTCCCGTAACACTGAAGCGTCACTAGAGCTTGGCAAGCGTTATCCCCTGCCGCTGGAAATCGCCCCCGTTGACGATGCCGTGCAACAACAAGCGAACCAGCCTGCACCACTGCCAGAACTCAGCTGGCAAACCTTTACCGTGAAAAGCGGTGATTCACTGGCAAAGATCTTCCAGCGTGCCGGTTTCAGCCCTCGCACCCTGCACAACATTGCCAACTTAGGTGACAGCACCAAGGCACTGAAAAAAATTCATCCCGGCGACCAACTTAAATTTGGCGCCGATCGTGACGGCCAATTGATCCAGCTGGTTTATCCGCAGGACAAGATCAATACCTTGACGGTGACCCGTTACGACGACACATACGTTGCAGAGCAACACGCCAAACAGGTCGAAACCCGTACCAATTTTGCCGCCGCAACCATCACCAGCAATTTCTATAATGCCGGAGTGGATGCAGGCCTTAGCCCAAATCAGATCATGAGCCTGGCAACCATTTTTGGCTGGGATGTGGATTTTGCTTTGGACCTGCGTAAAGGCGATAGTTTTAGCGTGATGTACGAAGAGCGCTTTGCTGATGGTGAGATGGTTGGCGAAGGCGCCATTGTTGCCGCAGAGTTTATCAACCAAGGCGACAGCTTTCAGGCAGTACGCCATACCGACGGCGTATATTACTCTCCTGACGGTAAAGCGATGAAGAAAGCTTTCCTCCGAGCGCCGGTTAACTTCAAGTACATCAGTTCCAGTTTTAATCCGCGCCGCTTGCATCCGGTCACCGGCAAAGTGCGAGCCCACAACGGCATCGATTACGCCGCTAAAACCGGTACGCCCGTCATGGCTGCGGGTGATGGCCGGGTAACCAAATCAGGTTACAACAAGCTCAATGGTAATTATGTTTTCATCAAACACGGTGAAGGCGTGATCACTAAGTATCTGCACCTGCATAAGCGTCATGTAAAAACCAACGCCAGAGTCAAACAGGGACAGAAGATTGGTACTGTCGGTGCAACAGGCCGTGTGACTGGCGCGCACCTGCATTACGAATTCCTGGTGAACGGCGTGCACAGAAATCCTCGCACCGTGAAGTTGCCCGATGCTAAGCCGATCAAAGCCAGCGATAAAAAGTCATTTATCGCCCATGCCGAGACCATGATCTCGCAACTCAATGCTAACCGTCGCCTACTACTGGCAATGCAGCAGGGGTAATGGCCGGTTACTATATTGGCCTAATGTCCGGAACCAGCATGGATGGTATTGATGCCGTGCTGGTGGACTTTTCACAACCCCAACCCGCTATTCTCGCTAGTCACCAGCATCCGCTACCGGAACAGCTGGTGTCTGGTTTACACCAGTTATGCCAACCCGCAGCCAATGAGATCAATCGCCTCGGCGCGATGGATCGAGAGCTAGGGCAGTTGTTCGCTGAAGCGGTTAATGCCCTTCTGGCAAAAACCGATATTCCAGCCAGCGAAATCACCGCCATCGGCAGTCATGGCCAAACCGTACGTCACCACCCCCACAGCTGTAAGGGCTTCACCCTGCAACTGGGCGATGCCAACACCATTGCCGTAGAAACCGGTATCGATGTGGTGGCCGATTTCCGCCGCAAAGATATTGCGCTGGGTGGCCAGGGCGCACCGCTGGTTCCCGCTTTTCACCATGCGCTATTGGCTAGCCCTGAGTGCGACCGCGTAATTCTGAACATTGGTGGCGTAGCCAATATCACCTGGTTACCCGCCACTGACCACACCGTATTAGGGTTTGATACCGGCCCCGGAAACACCCTGATGGATCAGTGGTGCTTAAAACATCAAGGCAAGCCCTACGATAATAATGGTGAATGGGGCGCCACAGGGACGGTGAGCAAGCCGCTGCTGAAACAGCTATTAAGTGAAGATTACTTCGAGCTGCCAGCACCCAAAAGCACTGGCCGTGAACTGTTCAATCTGTCCTGGTTGCAGCACCGATTAGACACCTTCAGTGCCTTACCACCGCAAGATGTGCAAGCTACATTGTGTGCTTTAACCGTACACAGTATCGCCGAACAGATAGCACAACTGCCGCTTGCGGATAACAAGCAACGCGCGGAACTCTGGATCTGCGGCGGCGGTGCCCGAAATGCACAACTGGTCTCAGGGTTGCAGCAAGCCCTGCCGCAGCTGAGTGTCGCGCCACTGGACGCCCTAGGTGTTTCTGCCGACGATCTCGAGGCCCTGGCGTTTGCCTGGCTGGCCTACCGCCATATTAACCGCCTGCCCGGTAACCTGCCAGCGGTCACTGGCGCGAGTCGCCCAGCCATTTTAGGCGCGCTATTCCCCGCGGGCTGACATTTCCCGCAAACTGACATTCCCTGCAAACTGACATTCCCTCCAAACTGACAAAGCAACTTCTACCTTCTAGGCTTCTGATACAACACCACACATCGCCCAAACAAGGTGGTTGCTATGCAACGAGACACACCGAATAAATTTAGTCCCACGACACTCGCCCTGCACTGGATCGTTGGACTGATGATGATCACACTCTTAGCCATCGGCGTTTTCATGGTCGAAACAAAAGCCTATGCCCTCTATCCATGGCACAAATCATTTGGCTTTATCATCTTCTTCATTGTCCTTATTCGCGTGTTCTGGCGAGTCACCAATGGCTGGCCAACCCCCGCCGGGAAATATAGCCAGATAGAACACCTGCTGGCGAAAGTCGTTCACTGGGCGCTGATCCTCGGCACTGTGTTTATGCCCATCTCCGGCGCTATCATGTCGACAATGGGTGGCCATGGCTTAATGGTATTCGGCATGGAAATCGTAGCAATGAATCCCGATCCTGCGGATCCGAGCAAAGTGATCCCCCACATTGCGGCTATCGCTTCTTTTGCTCATGCCTGCCACAGCTGGCTCGGCTATCTGGTTATCGCCGCCGTTGTGCTGCATATCGTCGGCGCACTTAAGCACCACATCATCGATAAAGACGGCACCCTGAAGCGCATATTTGGCGCAAAAATCTAGCCCTTGATTTAGCCTCTGGATGTGATATCAGCCAATACACAAGCTAAAACAGCAGGTTATGATGCGATTATGAAGCCTAATGAGGCGTGATAGATAGCATCGATCCGCTATCTGATTAGACCTACGATGTATAACTATCTAGCGTTAGAGTAAATTTATGCCAGTAATCGAACTATACAATGAGTTTCGTAATAGGTTCCCTGAAATCACAACAAAAGCTGATAGGGTGCATATCAAATATTGGGGAGATCTTAACCCTGAGTTTGCTTATTCATGGTTTGAAAGCTTGGCAAATACAATAAATAACGAAATGGCAAAGTGCATATCAGCCTCCAAGTACGCAGGCGTCTTTAGATACATTTGTGTCCAATGGAAAACGGGTGATGAAGAAATTAAAAACTGTATCGATGTAGCGTTTACAGAAAATTTGTTCTATCAAATTAAACCAGAGAAAATTGAGCCATATTGGAAAATACTACCCAGAGAGATAAAGTCTTTGTATGTTAACTTCCATGGCCATCACCCACTCTAACCAGAGCATGTTGCGGACAGTCATTACGCGTGGAATTTTGTGCGCGCAAATACAGGCGTTATACGTTTTAAGAAGGATTATCCATGACATGTGAGTGTGCGAAATATGATCACATCACTATGGATCGCGCAGCTATATCCAAGCGCGTTAGGGAAACGAAAAAACTACGCACTTGGCTAAAACCATTAGCGCGCAGCAATGACAAAGAGCATGAACTGTTTGTTTGCGAGGCGTGCTCGCAGTATTGGCAAAGTAGCCGAGCTTGGAACTGGGGAAACGATGTCTACTGCTTCAAGGTTCCGCAAACAACCGTTGATGAATGGTTACTACTAAGGTTTGTTAGTCCTGACGAGCTAATGGTTTATGGGTACGCAGTATCTGATTTTCTTAATAGCGGTATCGAGTTGGGTGATGTTGAGTGCAACGAGACGGATTGCACATCTAAAGCCATTGGTGGATTAAAGAAGTGTGTCAATCATCACCTAGCTAACTTACAGCAGGTTGGCTCATTTCCGTCAGAACCAGAGGGACGTTGGTTTTTTCCTTATGAAGAAAGAAATTTCAAACCAAACGTATAACAAGAAAAACCATTGGGACAAGTTAAGCAGCGCGGCTTTGCAGCTAACTTGATCCCTGTTTTAGGCGTTAAGTCGCTGCTTTGAATATGGAGTAAACTCAAATCAGATCTGATTTATACTATTCACCTCCTGTGGAATGGAGGCGAGAATACGTAATTCAAAGGTATGAGCAGCTAGCTAAATCTTTGAGGGTATGTCAGCCCATTAGCTTTGATGGCGTATCTAAAACTTCTCCGTCGGTATCGTCTAAGCATGCCCTTTGGGCCATATCACATGCTGTTGCCAAGGGGGATGAAGCTGCGATTAAGATAGCAAAGCAATTTGTTTTAGCTGATGTGTATTTTCATTACTCTGGTTTTATAAGGGCAACGATGGCTCGAAGGTTAAAGTCAGCAAACCTCTCTCTGCATGACCGAGAGGAGTTGAGAGAAGGACTTTACAAGCTATTCTACTCTGGGCAGTTTGGGCCAGAGTACAAAGAATTTTGCCGACTTCTTAGGCGTATTGGCCTAGGACACATGAAAGAAAAGTACAAAGAGCTAGGAAATATGGGGGGTAAACAGGTCAAGTTACTCAACTATTTAACGGCAGCAACTTAACAAGAAAAATCATTTGGACTAGTTATACAGCGCGGCTTTGCCGCTAACTTGCCCGTTATTTGGGCATTAAACCTCAATTCGTGAAATTAAAAGAGTAATGGAATCTAAAAAAAGTGCTATCAGACAGCAGGCTGATGAGATCAAACCATATCAGTGTAAAAACCTAATAGTTGTTTTAGAGAATCCAATGGATCCTAAAAATATTGGGTCAGTGATAAGAAATGTTAATGCTCTTGGGGCTGAGAAAATTTATATCGTCGATAGTGGTAAAACTCTCCCAGATGAATGGGAAAAAATTAGAGAACGAAAAACTATCTATAAAGTCTCGGTATCCGCTTCAAAGTGGACGTTTGTAAAGAGGTTTGATAGCACTGAGCAGTGCTTGGAGCACCTCAAAAAGAAACGGTTTACTTCAATCGTCACTTCTCCCCACGTCAAGGGCAAAGATAACTTCATCTTGCACGAAACTAATTACACTCACCCTAAGCTAGCCGTTTGGTTCGGAAATGAATCGAGAGGGATCAGCGATCTTGCAGTAGAGAGTAGTGATTTCTGTGTTTCTATTCCCATGTTCGGAATGATTGAAAGCCTCAACCTGGCTACTACAACAGGTATAGTTCTCTATGAGATCACTAAACAGCGACGAGCATACCAAGCAAAATATAAGCGTGCTAATCGAGGGCCTAAGGCCTAACAAGAAAAACCATTGTGATAACTTTTACAGTACGGCTTTGTCGCTAACTTGTTCCCAGTTTTAGGCATTAGAAACGCTACAATGATTAAAAGCGCAGACGAGTTCTTCCCAGCTCAGAAACTGCGATATTCAACAAAACATCAGCGTCATTTAGCAATCAGATCAACTCAGTGCAACCGCTCAATCAAGAAACCCAATGTAGCCCTGCAACACAATCAAATTTACGATATCGATAAAGAAAGCGCCCACCACAGGGACAACGATAAATGCCTGTGGTGAGGGCCCATTGCGCGCGGTGAGCGCACTCATATTCATCACTGCCGTCGGGGTGGCGCCCATACCAAAACCACATTGTCCGGCAGAGATAATCGCGGCATCGTAACTTTTACCCATGGCTCGAAAGGTCACGATAACCACGAAAGTGATAACCAGCAGGGTTTGTGCGACAAGAATTATCAACAAGGGCAATGCGAGGTTAAACAGTTCCCAAAGTTTCAAACTCATTAGCGCCATCGCCAAAAATAGCGTCAGGCATAGGGTACTCACCACATCCAGCACTTCGTTGTTAATAGTGTAGAGCTTGCTAACGTCGAGCAGATTGGAGAGCACCACACCAATAAACAAGGCGTAAACAAATTGCGGCATATTTAGCCAAGGAATATCGAGTGACACCACCCAGGTTTGCAACTCCATTGCACCCACAGCACAAAGCAGCAACAAAAACAGTATTTCAGCCAAATTGGTGGCCGACACGCGATCTTCTTCGCGGCGGTCGTAGGTCATCACCTTTTTATCTTTCAGATGGTGATTTTCTTTGTGGTTATAGCCTTCCCTGAGTTTATATTTGTTGATCAAACCCTGCCCTACAGGGCCACCCACCACACCACCAATGATCAAGCCAAACGTTGCGGCTGCCATGGCGAACTCCATCGTATTCAGGCCATAGTTTTCAGCAAACGTCTGCGACCAAGCCGCACCAGTTCCGTGGCCACCAGAGAGGGAGATAGAGCCCGCCACAAGTCCCATCAAGGGATCTAATCCGAGAGTTGCAGCTAACCCCACGCCGACGGCGTTTTGCAGGATCAGGAATAGCATCGCCAGCAGGAGTAAGACAAAGACCTGACGGCCCCCTTTTAGCAGCATTTTATAACTGGCAGAGAGCCCTACCGCGCTGAAAAAGAACAGCATTAAAATATCTTTCATCGGCACACTGAATTCGACCTGGATCCCCTGATACTTCAGCACCGTAACCAGAACCGCGACCACCAAACCACCGACAATCGGCTCAGGGATATTAAACTTCTTCAGTGCTGCAATCGAAGAGCAAAGGGCTCGACCGATAAATAAAACGAGGATGACAAGAATAAAAGAGTGCAACGCGCCGATCTGATAAGTGGTTTCCATCGATATCTCTCAAAGACAATGAGCTAAGCGTGACGAGAGCACCAACAAACTAAATAGTGCAGTGGTGATTTAAGCGTAGCCCAAAACTATAAGTGATTAAGTTAAGTCTCCGGTTAATATAGAAATTGTTGAGCTAGCGCGGCTCTATCGCAGATAGTTGCAGGCAAACCGTTAGCAGGCAAATTGATGAGTGCAGCACACCAAGCCTACGGCTCGGTGTCCCCGCCTAAGTCAATAACCGCTAGCCACAGCACTTTTTATATTTCTTGCCGCTGCCACAGACACAGGGCTCGTTGCGGGCAGGCACTTTCTCAACTTTAACGGTGTCACTTTTAGCCAATAACACAGTCAGTGCAGCAATCGATTCTTCAGCACCATCACGCGTGTCGACGGTGACTTGACCATACAACTGAGCCTCCGCCAGTTGCGCTTCGATCGCTAGTTTGCGCTCCTCACTGGTGACCACCAAGCTAAGAGGAAATTTCTTGCTGCCAGGCTTTTGGTTGGCTTTGGTCTGGTAACCTGACTGAACGTGGTTAACCCGCGCATCCTGACGCCCTTTGAAGAAAAATTTATCTGACATGTTCTGTTCCTGATCGCTGAAAATGGGTGGTTTAAACAGTTAAAACGGACAAACGCTACGGCCATGGATCGGCAAACCACTGGTGGGATGCGCAAACTGTAATTCTGTCGCATGCAGCAATAGCCGTTCAGCCATAGGTTCACTGCGTGAATTTTTATACAGATCGCAACCCAGTATAGGGTGCCCTATGGCTTGGCTGTGGATCCGCAATTGATGAGTTCGGCCAGTTTTTGGGGAAAAGCGCACACGGCAACGATCTGGCTGCTGCAGGCGTTCTAGCACTTGATATTCACTTCGCGCGGGCTTGCCGCTCTCTGAGCATACCTTGAGCAGCGGGAAGTTAGGCTTGTCTTTGGCAATAGGAAGGTCGATAACGCCCTGCTCATTCTCCAATTGCCCCTCTAAGATAGCGATATAGCTTTTGCTGACACTACGGGCCTGAAACTGCTTGCTGAGCTCAGCTGTGGCCCGCTTGTGCAACGCTGCCACCATGATCCCCGACGTGCCAAAATCTAAGCGATGAACTAGTGCTGCTATGGGAAACGCTTGTAGCTCCTCAGTATTGGCAGGCCTTGCGAATAGCCCCTTTAGTTGGCCCGTCACTAGGCGATAGTGCACGGAATCTTTATTCAGCGGGTGCTTACCTGACAAGCTGAGTAAGCCTGTAGGCTTGTCGAGCAACAGAATGTCATCATCCTGATAAAGAATACGGATCTCACCATGACACAGCGGTGCAATAAACTCATCAACAGGTGCAGATGGCGAAACAGTCACAATCACAAGCGCCTATAGGCAGCAGAAAGGGCGCGCATTATCGCACGGACTTGCCTCACTCGGTAAAGAAAACAAACCAGCGGCTTGCTAAAGGAGAAAGTCAAAAGGCCGCCAAAGCAATGGCAGCCTAGGGAATTTAGACAGAGAACGAAGAGCCACAACCACAGGTCGTGGTAGCGTTGGGGTTATTAACAAAGAATCGAGAGCCTTCCAGGCCTTCGGTGTAATCCACTTCCCCACCTACAAGATATTGCAGGCTCATCGGGTCGATCACCAAGGTGACGCCCTCTTTGTCGATGGTGGTATCACCTTCGTTCACTTTCTCGTCAAAGGTGAAGCCGTACTGGAATCCAGAACAACCACCACCAGTAACATAGACCCGCAGCTTCAGTGCTGGGTTTTCTTCCTCTTCGATCAGGCGCTTCACTTTATGCGCAGCTGATTCAGAGAATCCGATCGGTGTGGCCTCGGCGGCTAACGACATTTTTAAACCCTTTTCATCAAACAACGGCGAAATTATCTAATACCTGAGTGTTACGTTCAAGTATTGTCCAACAATTGTTGCCAGGTATACATCTTGGCGGTACTACTGGCTTTGCGCGAGCCACGCTTTGGCAGGCTCGCCCGGATCTCTACCCGCTCAGGCACAAAGCCCTCCGGCAGGGTAAAAGCACCCTCAATTTCCTGGAAATAACGGAAGCTGAATTTTTGCTGCTTATCTGTTAATCCGGCCAGTTCAGCGAGATTGAGCGTCGCAGGCTCGCCCGTCTGGCTGCCCTCAATGCGCAACTCTATCGCGCCTTTGGCAAACTGCTTCGAGCGTTTTAACTGCATCAATACCAGTCGAAAGCGGAAAAAGCCAGCGCTGGCAGTGGCACTAATGCCAAACTCATCGATCACCACGCCACTGGCTTCTTTTTCCGGTGCCATGATCTTGCGGTAGAAGGTCAGCTCGCGACGCTGCTCATAGATCTCGTTAAGGTGAGCAACCATCTCCTGCTGCATCGCGGCATTGGCCGCTTGCTCCACTTGCAACTCAGCGGTCAATCCTTCGATTTGGCTTTCTAACCTGACCTGCGTGGTGGCACCTTGGTCGGCTTGCGTCTGCCAGCCGTTCAATTGATTAAACAGTGAGGTTTTACCAAACTCACCGATCATCAGCCCCACCATTAGCGCACACCACACCCCCAGCAAGGGTTTGCGATGATCTCGCACCCACTGGAGAAAACTGATCGTCCCGTTACGAAAACGGTTTAAATTATCGTTATCATTCACTGATTCATGTAATCTATTGTTAATGTTGACTCATTATTGCCAGACTATGCACCTAATTAGGCATACAACACAGTCAAGCAGATACTGACAAAGGCATGGATAAGCTACCACTAATCAAGCATCTGAGATATTCGCTCTCTTTCCCTAGTGTAACGGTTTATCACTGTTTCATGGGATTGGTTGGCGGAATTTCTGCTGCCACACTTATCCTGATATTTCGCTTTCTTGTAGAATTTTGCCAGCACGCCATTCTCGGTCCCAATAAAGACTTTACCACGCTACCCGGCTGGGCGAACTTTATCTTACCCCTCAGTGGCGCCGCACTGATCTTGATCCTCGCCCTGACCATGGGGGTAAAATATTATCGACTCGGTATCCCCTTTGTCATCTATCGCGTTAAGTTTCATCATGGATTAATTCCCCTACGTAATACCATTAATCAGTTTCTTGGCGCCGCACTGTCTCTGATTTGTGGCTTCTCCGTCGGGCGAGAAGGCCCTGCGGTACATATGGGGGCGGCGGGCAGTGCAATGATCGGCCACTACCTCCGCCTGCCTTACAATGCCACCCGGATAATGGCAGCCAGCGGCATCGCCGCGGGTATCTCCGCATCATTTAATACCCCACTGGCCGCGGTCATTTTCGTTATGGAAGTGGTACTTCGCGAATACAAAGTACACATGTTCTTGCCGATTATGCTGGCATCGGCCTGTGGTTCGATCATGAGCCGCCTGGCCTTCGGCGAGTCACACACTTTTGAGGGGCTGGATTTTGTCATCCTCGATCAGTTGCATCACGTGCCGTTTTTACTCCTTTCTGGTGTCATCATTGGCTGCATGGCGGCACTGTTTAATCAGTTATTACTGATATGCATGCGCAGTGGTCAAAAGCTGCCCTTTTCAGCGCGGATCTTGACGGCGGCCATCGCGACTGGGGTGTTAGCGACAATGTTCCCAGAGATCATGGGCACAGAGGACGCATCGCTGGGTTTGGCGTTAAGCGAATCACCGGCGATGACGCTGCTTATTGGCGTGTTTGTCGGCAAGATGGTGGCAACGGTGCTAGCCATTGGCTTGGGTATTCCTGGCGGGATCATTGGCCCACTATTCGCACTTGGGGGGCTGGCCGGAATGATTGCGCTGCAAATCATGCTGCCTATCGCCCCTGATCTCGCCTCTCATCAGGGAGTCTATGTGGTGATAGGCATGGCTTCGATGATGGGCGCGTCACTGAATGCACCGATGGCAGCCTTGGTAGCGATCCTGGAGCTGACCAACACACCAGCAGTTATCGTACCGGCGATGCTGGTATTAATTTCGGCACAGTTGGTCGCCAGTCAGGTGTTTCGATCCCGCTCCGCCTTTTTAACCCAGATGGAGCTGCAACGTCTGCCGTATCAGATCTCACCTGTGGTACTTAACCTGCAAAAGATTGGTGTGCAGGCTGTCATGCGCAAAGACTTTGTTCTGCTGGAGCGCCCCGATGACAGCGTGATCCAGCATGCGCTGGAGCGCTCTGGCGATCGCCCTGTTCTCCTAATCAATCAAGGAGACCAGCCGTGGCGACTGGCGACGGCTGACAGCACCCAAGAGTGCGGTTACCTGTTAGAGCCGATGCCAGAATTAAGTGTTCGTCGCACGCTCGGCGACGTATATGAACAGCTATCAAAGAATCGCCGAGGCGCAGTAATCATCCATGCCGGTGACACTAACACGCCGATTGGTGTGGTGAATTGGCAGCACCTGACCCAACGTCTGCATACAGATCTCGGCTAGGGTCAATTCTCGCTGTCGATTTAGTTTGCTATAGTCCCTGCTTGTTGTTTAATTCCCCCAGTTAATATCTGGCTCATCCTGTTGAGGTATCCATGACTCGTTCTGCCGAACTCTTTTCCCAAGCTAAGCAATATATCCCTGGAGGCGTGAATTCTCCGGTACGCGCTTTCAACGGTGTCGGCGGCACACCTCTCTTTTTCCAACGGGCGGATGGCGCACGCTTATATGATGTCGATGACAACGCCTATATAGATTATGTAGGCTCTTGGGGACCGATGATCCTGGGTCATAACCACCCTGCCATCAAACAAGCGGTGCTCGATGCCGCTGAAAATGGTTTGAGCTTCGGCGCCCCCACCGAAATCGAAGTAACCATGGCCGCCAAAGTGGTTGAGCTGGTTCCTTCGATCGAGAAAGTACGCATGGTCAGCTCAGGCACAGAAGCGACCATGAGCGCGATCCGCTTGGCACGAGGCTATACCGGCCGTGACAAGTTACTCAAATTTGAAGGCTGTTATCACGGTCATGCTGACTCGCTGCTGGTGAAGGCGGGCTCAGGAGCGCTGACACTGGGCGAGCCGACTTCACCGGGCGTGCCGGAAGATGTGGCAAAACACACCCTGACCGCAACTTTCAACGATATCGACAATGTGAAGCAGTTCTTTGCCGAATATGGCGATGAGATCGCCTGTGTCATTGTCGAGCCGGTCGCTGGCAATATGAACTGTATTCCACCCCTGCCAGGCTTTCTCGAAGGGTTGCGGGCGCTGTGTGATGAGCATGGTAGCGTACTGATATTTGATGAGGTAATGACCGGCTTCCGCGTCGCCCTCGGCTGTGCCCAAGCTCATTACGGCGTCACCCCAGATCTAACCACCTTAGGTAAGGTGATCGGCGGCGGTATGCCGGTTGGTGCGTTTGGCGGGAAAGCGGAAATCATGGCCCATATCGCTCCACAAGGTGCGGTTTATCAGGCAGGCACGCTGTCGGGAAATCCGGTAGCAATGGCTGCTGGCTTAGCCTCGCTGACCGAGCTACAACAACCCGATCTGCACCTTGCGTTAAGCGCCAAGGCGAAGATGTTGGCAGACGGGTTTAAAGCCGAAGCAGACAAGGCGGGGATCCCACTGACTATTAATCAGGTGGGGGGGATGTTTGGCTTTTTCTTTACCGAGGCCGCCGAAGTGAGCAGCTTTGCCCAGGTCACCCAGTGTGATTTACAACGTTTCCAACAGTTCTACCACCTGATGTTGGCTGAGGGGGTCTATCTGGCTCCTTCTGCCTATGAAGCAGGGTTTATCTCTACCGCTCACTCAGAAGCTGATATTCAAGCCACCATTGCCGCTGCAGGCCGTTGTTTCGCCAAGCTGTGATACTAGGCTCGAAGCCGCTAAAAACAAAAAAGGGAAGCCATAAGCTTCCCTTTTTTATTCAGCGGTTAGACCAATTGCCTATTCCGGACTGACTTCTACCCGACGATTGAGGTAACGGGCACCCAAATCGTTATTGTCAGCCACAGGGTTAGAGTCACCATACCACTCAACGCGGATCATGCTCTCTTTAACGCCTTGACTAATCAGGTAGTCTCGAGCGGAATTCGCTCGTCGCTGAGACAATCGTTTGTTGTACTCTTGATCACCGACAAAGCAGGTGTAACCATCCAGCTCCAACGGGATGTTGGTCTCTTCATAGACCGCGGCAACACAGCTCAACACTTGTTGACCTTGCGCCTTGATCTTGGCGGAATCAAAATCGAACAAGATATGTTTGAAGCCAACAATACGTGGACCATCCATCATGATCATATCACCGCACGCTGCCACATAAGCCGCAGGGCCTGCTTGGGCTGGGGGACAGCCAAACTCATCTACCGCAGTATTCGGCGGTGTATTCGGACATTGATCTTTATAGTCAGGGACACCATCGCCATCACTGTCCAGTGGGCACCCCATGCTGTCGACTTTAACGCCTGTCGGTGTACCAGGGCACTTGTCCTGATAATCCGGCACGCCATCACCATCACTGTCGATAGGGCAACCTTTTGCGTCAACCTTTACCCCTTCAGGGGTCATGGGACACTCATCATCCTGATCGTAAACGCCATCGCCATCTTCGTCGTTGTTACAAACAAAGTAGCCTAATAAAGCACCCGCTGCAGCACCCGCCCCCGCAGCACCGGCACTATCAATCGCGCCTAATAAACCACCGCCGACACCGCCAGCCATGGCACACCACCCTTTTGTTGAAACCTGTCCAGTACTGGTACAACCCGTTACCCAGACAACCGACAGGAGTACAAACCATTTTAATATTTTCACGTGTCTTCCTCCGTGCCCTAACTCAAGTGATTGAAATCACATTTTTTAGTATTGCACACGGGAGAAATTTTGCCCGTTAACGACCAAACATTCGCGTCCACCAACTCTTCTCTTTGTTTGGTTGGCAGCCACGGTTGGATGGCAAGGCCGAAGTTATCGCTGGCACCTGGGTAACATCCTCACAATGTTCACCTACGGCGGTACCGCTGGCGGTATCAAAATAGGTCAATTGCACCCCCGCAGGCGGTGTCATCTCTAAAGACACCGCGCTGCGCCGTTTCAGGTAGTCGGCATACAGATTCAACGCACCGCTGGAACCGGTAAGACCAATAACGGCGTTATCATCACGTCCAATCCACACGGTCACCACATCACGGGCATCAAACCCTGCATACCAACTGTCGCGATTATCGTTACTGGTACCCGTCTTACCCGCCAACGCATAGCTAGGGAAACGCTTGCCCAAAGACTTAGCCGTGCCACGCACGGTCACGTCATGCAGTGCATAATTCAGTAGGTAAGTGGCCTTACGATCCGCACGTTGTATACGGCCAGGTGAAAGCTCAGCCAGCACTTCATCATCGCTAGATAACACTGAACGGATAAGATGCAATGGTTGATAACTGCCCTCTGCCGACAACGAGCTATAGAGCTGTGCCACCTCCAGTGGCGTCATGCTGACAGAGCCAAGCAGTGATGAAGGATAGAAACGCTGCGGGCTCTCGACCCCTAAGTTTTCCATCTGCAGTGAAACTTTATCTAGCCCTAAGCTCATACCCAAGTTGACTGTCGGTACGTTCAACGACATCACCAAGGCATCCATCAGACTGACATTGCCACGGAATTTATGATCATAGTTTTGAGGCTGCCAACGCTTACCTTGCTGATTCACCATAGATACAGGGCGATCAGCCAGTACGGTCGCCAGCGAATACTTCTTCGAGTCGGTTAACGCGGCCAGATAGACCACCGGCTTAATCAATGAGCCGATCGGCCGCCGCGCATCCATCGCACGGTTAAAACCCGCATAGCCCGGTCTGCGATCACCCACCAAGGCGCGAACACCGCCGGTGGCGGCGTCGGTCACCACAATAGCGGTCTGCAACTTACTGATGTTATGTCGTTTTTCGAGGGTAGGCAGGGTGGCCACAGCGGCTTTCTCTGCTGCTTTTTGGGCTAAAGGATCCAGCGTGGTATAAATCTTCAGGCCATTTTTAGCCACCAGCTGCGGTGCTAATTGACTCAGTTCACGGCGCAATAGCGTTGTTAAAGCGGGCTTTTTCGCCATTGCGGCTTCAGAGCGCGGCAGCACTTTAGTTGGCTGATTTACCGCCAGCTTGTACTCTTCGGTTTCAAGAAAATCATGCTCAAGTAGCAGCCTCAAAACCAGATCCCGACGTTCTAACAAACGCTCAGGGTGACGCCATGGATCGTAATAGGAAGGCCCTTTGATCATCGCCACCAACGAGGCCAGCTGCGCCACATTCAACTCCGCCAAAGGGCGGCCAAAATAGAACTGACTGGCTAGACCAAAACCATGCACCGCTGTGGCGTAATTCTGCCCTAGGTAGATCTCATTGAGGTAGGCTTCGAGGATCTCATCTTTACCGTAACGGGCATCAATAATCAGCGCCATATAAGCTTCGCGCAGCTTGCGTATGATGCTGCGTTCACGGGTGAGGAAGAAGTTCTTCACCAGCTGTTGTGTCAATGTGCTGCCACCCTGCACTGTGCGTCCAGCTTTAATGTTGGCAACCAGCGCTCGCGCAATAGACACCGGCGATACGCCATAGTGATGGTAGAAATCACGATCTTCCACCAACAGCAAGGCTTCGATCAGCATCTGTGGCACTCGCTCCAGATCCACCAATACGCGGTCTTCACCTAAACCGCTCTGCATCCGGTCTATCAAGTACGGCTCTAGATAAGCTTGATTCACGGCCTGACCATTCTGCTCCAACACAGAAATACGCTTACCGGTATAGCGCACCATCAGGCGCCGTGCAGGATCGGTTCGGTGACCGTCGCGCATCGGACGCGCATAGATCTGTACCGCATATTCAGAAGCTGCATATTCCCCAGGCGTCACCACCTTAGCGACCCGACGATAACCGAGCAGCTCTAACTCCTGCAGTAGCTCGCCATGGGAGACCGGCGCGCCCGCGGCCAATCGTAAAGGGCGGGCGTAGATCTGCGCAGGCAGTTCCCAACGTTCACCTTCAAATTTGGTCTTTATCTGACTATCGAGATAAACCCCATAACCCGCGATGGCGACCACCATCACCAATGACAGCTTAAACAGGGTAGAAAGGAGATAGCGCTTAATCGGCCGTGCTTTCTTCGCAGCAGCAGATGACTTCCCTCGTTTACTGGGGCTGCGTTTACGCGAGGTTTTAGCGCTGCGTTTTTTCGGTTGGCTGCCTTTTTCGGCTTTCTTAGTCATAGTGTTCCGGATCACTGATTGTTCATTGCCCGCTTGGTTTTACGGGTCGCTTGAGCGTTGCCGGGATCATCCGGCCAGTAGTGCTTGGGATAACGCCCTTTCATCTCTTTTTGTATCTCTCGGTAACTACCCAGCCAAAATGCCGCCAGATCTTGGGTTACCTGTAATGGTCGGCCTGCCGGGGAGAGTAGCTCCACCACCACGGGCACATCTCCAGCCACTGTTGGCGAGCTTTGCTGACCATACATCTCCTGCATTCTCACAGCAATACGTGGCGGACGACCATCATCATACTGCAATGCGATCCGCGTGCCTGTGGGCGCTGTCCAGTGGGTAGGTAACATCTGTTCCAGACGCTGCCCCAAATTCCAATCTAAACAGCTTTTCAACGCTTGCGCTAACTGCGACGAGGTCAATTTATCAGGATGACGAACCGCCGTCAGAAACGGCGCCAGCCAATCCCAATTCTCCGCCAACGTTTGATCATCAAGTTTCGGCCAAGGATCATTCGGTAGCCATTGTGCAGCCATCATCACACGTTGCTGCCACTGGCGCAGCGCCGGTGTCCAGGGCAGCCGTTCTACGCCACGCTGACGCAAACCATCGAGCACCCCCTGTTGCCAACGCGGGTCATCAGCACCGATAGCCAGCGGTTGGGTTTCTAGGGGCAACGCCTGAAGGTAACGCCCTTCGGTCGCAACAACCCGCCCCAAACGTTGATCCCATCCGACGTTGACTTGCTCCGAAATGAGCTCGGAGCAGTAGCGAACGAGATCTGCCTGCGTCAGCGGTGCCGCCAGGGCAACAATAGGATCGCCAGCAAAGCCATCACGCATGTCAGCCACCGCCAACAAGCTGGCCTGCTGCCAATGCGAGTCTCGACCTAACTGCGCACCGAAGCCATGGGCAGCTAAATAGCTGGCGCCCCGTTGACCAAGGATCCAACCGGGATATGCCACCGCAACGAGTACACCGCTCCAGGCACTATCAATCTGTTGCGCCTGCCACCGGCCAGCATTCGGCAGCAACTGCAGCCAAAGTTGCGAGCTGCGCGTTAAGATCCGCGAACGCAACTCCTGATGCGGCGCTCCTTTGGCTTTTATCCAATCAAGCCAACGGGGCAGATCATCAGCGAAAGGTTGTTTCGGTAACCGCTCTTCCAGCAAAGCCACTAGCGCCACGGCAGTTGCCTGAACGCCAGATAATGCGCTGTTTTTCATTGCCCATAACAGCAGCTGCGCAAACTCAGGGGTCGTGCCTAATTGCGCCAATGCCCGGCCATGGGCAGTAAGTTTGCCAACAGCATCAAGGGCGCCGAAGCCTTGCAGTCGTGTAACCGCACTGCGCCACAAACTGGCCGATGGTAGCTGCAGCCAATGCAACTGCTCAGGCTCGTGTACGCCCCACTGGGCAAGCTCAAGCACCATGGCAGTAAGATCTACCGTCATCACATCCGCTGGCGTTTGTTTCGCCTTACGACTCTGCAGCTCTTCCGACCATAAACGATAAGCGTGCCCCGGCATCAAACGCCCAGCCCGACCTGCCCGCTGTGTAGCTGATGCTTGTGAGATCTCCACCGTATCTAAGCGGGTATGGCCAATTTTATGGTGATAACTGGCTTGACGATGCAAACCACTGTCGATCACCAAAGAGATACCGTCGATGGTTAAACTGGTTTCAGCAACATTGGTCGCCAACACCACTTTGCGCCGACCTGGCGCAGCAGGGGCTATCGCAGCAATCTGCTCGGCAGCGGTCAAACCGCCGTAGAGGGGAACAATATCTATCTGCTGATGCGCAAGTTGTGCTTGTTTGCTCAGACGGTCAGCGAGCGCTCGCTGTGTTTGCTGTATCTCATACACACCGGGCAAGAACACCAGAGCCGAGCCCTCGTGCGCTAGCAGTGCTTGTTCAGTTAACTGCGCCAGTTGAGGTGCCAACGGTGCGCGCCGCTCACGACTTTGGTAATGCAATGAAACGGGGAAGCTGCGCCCCTGACATTGCACTAATGCAGCATCAGGAAAACGCTCGGTCAGCGGCATCCCTTCCAACGTGGCAGACATCACTAACAGGATCAGATCATCCCGCAGTCCCTGTTGCACATCGTAAGCCAGCGCCAACCCCAGATCCGCATGCAAGCTGCGCTCATGGTATTCATCAAAGATAACCAGATTGACACCGCTCAGCTCTGGATCTCGCTGCAATAAACGCGTTAAGACCCCCTCGGTCACCACCTCCAAGCGTGTACCGGCACTGACCTTGGTCTCTTGCCGCATCCGCAAACCAATGGTTCTACCCACCGTTTCACCCAACTGTTTGGCCAGAAAGCCAGCCACATTGCGTGCCGCCAAACGTCTGGGTTCCAGTAGCAGGATCTTACCGTCAGCAAATGCTGGATCTTGCAACAGCTGTAACGGCAGATAGGTCGACTTACCGGCACCTGGCGGCGCTTCGAGAATAACCATGCTGTGGCTGTTCAGCGCGCGGCAGATCTCGTTGGTTTGGCTGGCGATCGGAGGAAGTGGCACGGAGTTTAGTCATTCCAATTTCTATCAGGCTTGGCCTATTCTAACCTAACCGTCAGCGACAACTGAGTGCTTGTGATGACAAATCAGGGCAAACGCCTGTTTTTAGCTTTGGGCTTTAATCGAAAAATCCAGCGACAGATCAGCCAATATCAAAACCAATTTGCCACTTGGGGCAGTTTAGTAAGCACAACCAACCTGCACCAAACGCTGGCGTTTCTTGGTCAATTAGGGGAAGAGCAAGAACAGCAGCTGCGCCTGTGGTGCCGACAAATATCGGCAGCCGGATTTAAGCAAACCTGCGATCATTTCGGTTACTGGCGCAAGCCGCAGATCATCTATCTCGCGCCCGGCGTTCCGCCACCGCAATTACTCTCGCTGGTGACAAGCTTGCATCAGATCACCGATGCACTAGGCATAGAGCGAGAACAACGCCCCTACCAGCCCCACATTACTTTGTGCCGAAAAGTGCGGCAGCCACCAGAGCTGGCCGACCTCGCCGTCGATATCTCATTTCACGCCGACCATTTTGCGTTATTTCAATCGCGCAGTGAGGCAACTGGCGTCAGGTATATTGAGCTAGAAAGGTGGCCACTGCTTGGCAACTAGGTTAACAGCGCAGTCGCTACTCCCATCGTGTATCTAAAAGCGCTAAGCATCTCGCTTCGCGTCTTCGTCAGCCGAGTATTCACACAACAGATGAGCAATGGTCTGTACGCCCTGCGCGGTAGCGCCAGTATCCCACAGCGCATTGCCACTGCTATTAAAAGAGGCAGCCAAATCAAAGTGTAACCAGCCTTTGCCTTGGTTCGGCACAAACCGTGACAGGAAACCCGCCGCATTTGAGGCGCCGCCAGCGCCACCACCTTTCACCGCACGGCTATTGGCGGTATCAGCATAAGCCGAAGGGCAGCTATGCTGATGCCAGAGCGCTAAGGGCAGACGCCATAGCGGATCTTGCTCTGCGACTGAAGCCGCTAACGCTTTCTGCGCAGCCTCGTCGTCAAGGGCGAACAGGGCGTTGAACTCACGCCCCAAAGCAGCAACTGCAGCGCCGGTCAGCGTCGCCGCATCAATCAACAGCGGGGGATTTATCTCTGCGGCCTTTAGAAGACCATCCGCCAACACAATGCGCCCTTCCGCATCGGTATTCACCACTTCGACAGTGACACCGTTGCGATAAGTCAGCACATCACCCAGTTTATATGCCTCTCCACTAACTAAATTTTCGGCGCAGCAAAGTATCAATTGCACACGTTTATCCAAGCCCCGCTGGATCGCCAAAGCCAACGCTGCGGTGACAGTAGCGGCGCCCCCCATATCGGCTTTCATGGTCAGCATCCCTTCACTACTTTTCAGGCTGTAACCACCGCTATCAAAGGTGATCCCCTTACCTACCAACGCCACTTCGTATGCTTCATCCGATTCACCACTGGGGTTGAAATCGACCACCAACATCACGGGAGGGTGCTGACTCGCACGCCCGACGCCATGCAGGCCAATCCAGCCTTGCTCCAACAACTCTTCACCCTGCAGCCATTCATAAGCGATGGCGTCGCCCGCCATCTGCTGCAGATAGGTCAACGCGCGTTCGGCAAGCATCGTCGGTGTACATTGTTCAGGCCCTAGATGAGTAACCTCTTTCAGCCAGCGAAAAGCGCTATCTCTGGCAAGTAGCTCTTCATGCCCAGAAGCCTCCATCGGCGCCCATTGGATCTGATAATCCCCCTGCGTCGTGGCAAACCCTTGGGCAAATGCCCATTGCTCAGCAAGCTGCCAATGGTGACCATGCAGCTGTACTTGACGGATCCCCAGAGCAGAAAGCTGTCGCGCGGCTTTCTGGATCTGGCGTAACGGACACTCATCGTCGTTTTTCAGATGCAGCTTAACCAGCTCACTTTCAAAACTAAGGCCATGATTGCCCCAGCGCTCAGCAGCGGGAAGCTCGGTTAACTCAACGACGATCTGCTCTGTCATGGTTCGTTCCTTTGATTTTTCTGGTTAGCTAGTATTCAAGCGCCATCAACGCTGCTGGCAATTCGCTATCGACAGCACGCCCGCTTGTCTGTAATGCTTATCTGCCCGAGATGACTTAAGTGTAGCGACAGCGAATGAAGTTTACCCCCCCACTGGAAAAAGCACGGCTATTACAGCGATATAAACGCTTTCTTGCTGATGTTGAGCTTGAAAACGGCGAATTGATGACGCTGCACTGCGCAAATACCGGTGCAATGACTGGCTGCATCGGTGAGCACTGGCCAGTATTTTTCAGCCTAAGCGATGATCCCAAGCGCAAGCTGCCCGGCTCACTTCAGTTGACTCAAAATCCGGCTGGCGATCTCATCTGCGTCAATACCGCTTTGGCGAACAAGCTGGTGGCAGAAGCTCTCGCTGACCAGCGCATTAGCGAACTGCGCGGCTATGCCACGGTGCGCCGCGAGGTTAAGTATGGCAGTGAGAACAGCCGGGTCGATTTCCTCCTCAGTGACCATAGCGACTCTGCCGACTGCTATCTCGAAGTAAAGATGGCGACCCTATTACAAGAGGGCCAAGGTTATTTTCCAGATGCTGCGACCACGCGCGGTCAAAAGCATCTGCGAGAACTGATTGAGCAGGTCAAGGCGGGCTGCCGTGCAGTACTGCTTTTCTGTGTCACTCATACGGGGATCCATTCGGTCAAAGCGGCAGCTCACATCGATCCCGTTTATGCAAAAACATTGGATGAAGCAGTGGCTGCAGGGGTTGAAGTTATCTGTTACGGCTGCGATATTTCGCGCCAGCAAATAGTGCTCGACCGTTCATTAACATTTGGTTGATCAATCACCAACTAAAGCAAACTTGATCGCCAAGCTGTAGAGCCACTAACAAAAGCATGCAATCGAAATTGCGGGAAACTACACTTTCTGGTATAGATAGCGCCCTAATTTACTTAGGTACTGTTGTTTTAACGAAGGAGAATGGGCATGCCTCAAGGCAAAGCAGCTAGCAGTCTGGGCATTCTTTCGCTCGCAGGGGTTGAGCCTTATCAAACCAAGCCTGGTGAAGAATACATGGGCTTGCCTCAGCTTGAGCACTTCAGAAAGATCCTCGAAGCCTGGCGCAATCAACTTCGCGAAGAAGTGGATCGCACTGTAACCCACATGAAGGATGAAGCAGCAAACTTCCCTGACCCAGTGGACAGAGCAGCTCAGGAAGAAGAGTTCAGTCTGGAACTGAGAACCCGTGATCGCGAGCGTAAGCTGATCAAAAAGATTGAGAAAACTCTGCAAGCCATCGAAGAAGATGACTTCGGTTTCTGTGATCAATGCGGTGTTGAAATCGGTATTCGTCGCTTGGAAGCTCGTCCGACGGCTGATTTGTGCATCGATTGCAAAACGCTCGCTGAGATCAAAGAAAAGCAGTTAGCTGGATAATGATGCTGGTGGCTCTGCCACCGCTCTGCTGATGTCAGATAACGCTGAATCACAGCCGCTAATTAAAACGGCCGCGCCCTATCGCGGCCGTTTCGCTCCCTCACCTTCTGGCCCCCTCCATTTTGGCTCTTTAGTTGCCGCTGTCGGTAGCTACATGCAAGCGCGTGCTAACCGTGGGCAATGGCTCGTCCGTATCGAAAACATCGATCCGCCACGGGAGATGCCCGGCGCCACTGATATTATCCTGCGTCAACTGGAACTGTTTGGCCTGCACTGGGACGAGTCACTGCTCTATCAGAGTGACCGGAGCCAAGCGTACGACGAAACTCTGCAACGACTGGCCGACGCAGGCCTCAGCTATCACTGCAACTGCACCCGCAAAAGCATCATGGCACGCGGTGGTTACTACTCTGGCCACTGCCGTAAACGCGACCTTGGCCCAGACAACACCGCCCTACGTTTTGTAAATCACCATCCGGTGGCGGAATTTGACGACCAGTTACAGGGCAAAATCATCCTGCCCAGCGACTTCGCCAACGAAGATTTCATTATTCGCCGCCGCGACGGCCTCTATGCCTATCAACTCGCCGTGGTGGTGGATGATATTGACACCGGCATTACCGAAGTCGTGCGTGGGGCTGACTTGATCACGCCAACCGGGCGCCAAATAGCATTTTTTAATGCGTTGGGAAGCACTGCACCTGACTATTTGCATCTACCGCTCGCCACTCACGCCGACGGCCATAAACTCTCTAAGCAAACCCATGCCCCAGCCCTAAGAGAAGATCAACGAGTATTAGAGCTAATAGATGCATTGAGGTTTTTGGGGCAAAAAGTGCCCAACGAGTGTCAGGATGGCAGTGTCGATGAGGTTTTACAGTGGGGAGTAGCGCATTGGCAGCTCGATCAGGTAGCAAAATGTGAGAAAATTGCCATCGACTGATCCTTGCCAGTTTTACCCAGCTACACTCTGGTATATCATTAGCGCCCAAATTTTCAGCGTAATTTAGAGGTTAGCTATCCTTTCCCGCATCATAAAACTGTGCAAGCAAGCTGTTGGCAGTCAAGCCGGCGATAAATCTGGCGAAAAACTTTCGGCCACGGTGATCCCGCGCTCCGCACATTCTATCTCGCGAACGGATATCAGTGATAATGCACTGAAGGTACTCTATCGTCTGAATAAAAATGGCTACCAAGCCTATTTAGTCGGCGGTGGTGTCCGCGACCTCCTGCTGGGGCTCAAACCGAAAGATTTCGATATCGTCACCGATGCCAGCCCTGAGCAGGTAAAAAAACTGTTTCGTAACTGCCGTCTTGTCGGTCGTCGCTTTCGTCTGGCGCATATTCTGTTTGGTCGTGACATCATTGAAGTGGCAACCATGCGCGGTCACCACAGCAATGCCGAAGACGACACAGTTGGCACAGCCCACGCCGAAACAGGCATGATCCTGCGAGACAACGTCTATGGCACCATCGAAGAGGATGCCGAGCGCCGCGACTTCAGTATCAACGCGCTGTATTACGATATCTCAGACTTTAGCGTGCATGACTTTGCTGATGGCATTAAAGCGATCAAGAAGCGTCAAATAGAACTGATTGGCGATCCAGAAACGCGTTACCGTGAAGACCCAGTGCGCATGCTGCGCGCCGTCCGCTTCGCCGTCAAACTCGATATGAGCATCACGCCACGCAGCGCAGCGCCAATCAAAGAGCTGGCCAACATGCTGGCGCAGATCCCCGCCGCTCGTCTGTTTGAAGAGATCCAAAAACTGTTCCTGTCAGGCAAAGCGTTAGCTACGTACAAAATGCTACGGGAATACAAGCTGATGCAGCAGCTGTTTCCTGCGCTTAAAAGCTGTTTCACCAAAGAGGGTGACAGTGACGCCGAGCTTTTCCTGGAAGCCGCACTGGCAAACACAGATCGCCGAATTGCCGAAGGCAAACGTGTCACCCCAGCTTTCCTGTTTGCCGCCCTTTACTGGGGACCGGTACAACGCCGTTGTGATGAGTTGATGCTAGAGAGCGATCTGCCCTACGTCGATGCCCTTGGCCTTGCCAGCAGCGACGTGTTGGACAGCTCACAGAAACGTATCGCCCTGCCAAAACGCTTTTCTGTACCAGCCCGCGAGATCTGGCAGCTGCAGTTAAGGCTACCGAAACGTATGGGTAGCCGAGCGGCGAAACTGGCTGGTCATCCACGCTTCCGTGCCGCCTACGACTTCTTGTTACTGCGTGGTCAGATCGCTGGCGGTGAAGTAGCACAGCTGGGTCAGTGGTGGACCGACTACCAAAGCAGCGATGAAGGTCAGCAGCAGAAGCTAGTAAAAGAGTTGAAGTCCCGTGGTCCGCGTCGGCGCAATACCCGCCGTCGCCGCAAACCCGCTGAGCCAAAACAGTAATGACACGCTGTTATATCGGGATCGGCAGTAATCTGTCTGATCCCGTCGCTCAAGCCAAAACCGCTATCGATGCGCTTGCACAGATCCCACACACAGAGCTGATTACCGTTTCCGGCCTATATCGCAGTCGCCCGCTAGGGCCGCAAGATCAACCGGACTACGTCAATGCGGTCGCCGCACTGCAGACACAACTAGCACCTCTCACCCTACTTGATGCGTTACAGCATATTGAGCAAACGCAGGGGCGCACTCGCAAAGCGGAACGCTGGGGCCCAAGAAGCCTGGATCTGGATATCCTGCTGTTTGGAGATCAGTTGATCCAATGCGAGCGTTTGACGGTACCCCACTATCATATGCGTCAACGGGAGTTTGTCATTACGCCACTGGCGGAGATCGCTGCAGAGCTAGAGATGCCCGATGACCGTACGCCGATCAAAGCACTACAAAAACAGTTACCCGATAATGGGCTGCAAAGATTTGCGTACTATACTCCGCAGCATTGTCAGCTGGGCAAATAGTCCGCTGGCTTTAATCATCCATAAACCACTGATATAGTTTGCCGCCCTGATAACGGGCTGATTTGAAGTTAATTAATTCGGTTGAACGGCATGAGCAAAACAACAGTTTCGACATTGCAACAATACAAGCAAGATGGCAAAAAATTTGCCACCCTGACCGCCTACGATGCATCATTCGCCAAGCTCTTCTCTGAAGCAGGCGTAGGTGTCCTGCTCGTCGGTGATTCATTAGGCATGGTGTTGCAAGGCCACGCTGACACCGTCCCAGTCAGCGTTGACGATATGGCTTACCACGTTGCCAGTGTCAGCCGCGGCGCTGTCGATGCCTTGGTGATCGCCGACATGCCATTCATGAGTTACACCACGCCAATCCAGACCTATGAAACCGCCACCAAGCTGATGCAAGCAGGCGCCAACATGGTCAAGTTAGAAGGTGGTGAATGGCTATATGAGAGCATCAAAGGGCTGACTGAGCGCGGCGTACCCGTGTGTGGTCACCTTGGCCTGACACCTCAGTCAGTGCATCTGTTTGGCGGTTTTAAAGTACAAGGTCGGCAACAGAGTCAGGCGGACAAGCTGCTTAGCGATGCCAAAGCCCTAGAAGCCGCTGGCGCACAGTTATTGGTATTGGAGTGCATTCCTACCGAATTGGCCGCCACCATCACGCAAGCACTCTCCATTCCTGTGATTGGCATCGGCGCGGGTTCGGTCACCGATGGTCAGATCCTGGTAATGCATGATCTGATTGGCCTAACGCCGGGTAAACCGCCCAAGTTCAGTAAAAACTTCCTTACCGACGGCCGCGATGTACGTGGCGCGGTAGCAGCCTATATCGACGCTGTCACTGACGGCAGCTTCCCCGGTCCGGAACATAGCTTCTCGTCATGATGCAAACAGTCAAAGATATCACCGCGCTCCGCGCGCAGATCAAAGCTTGGCGCCAGGCTGGATCCACCATCGGTTTTGTCCCCACCATGGGTAATCTGCATCAGGGGCATTTGACCTTGGTCGAGGAGGCGAAACAGCGTGCCGATAAAGTGGTGGTTAGCGTTTTCGTTAATCCGATGCAATTTGATCGCCCCGACGATCTGGATCGTTACCCCAGAACACTGGAAGCCGACCAACAAAAATTGATCGCCACCGGCGTAGACCTGCTGTTTACACCCACCCCAGAGATCATGTATCCCAAAGGCCTAGATCAGCAAACCTATGTCGACGTGCCCGGCCTATCCAGCTTATTGGAAGGCGCCAGTCGCCCCGGTCATTTCCGCGGCGTCTCCACGGTGGTGACTAAACTGTTCAATTTGGTGCAACCCGATGTCGCTTGCTTCGGTCAAAAAGATTATCAGCAGCTAGCTTTGCTTAAGCAGATGGTGATCGATCTGGCGTTAGACATTGAAGTCATTGGCGTACCAACGGTTCGCGATAGCGATGGCCTCGCCATGAGCTCACGCAATGGCTACCTGACCTCCGACCAGCGCGATCTGGCACCCTTGTTGTATCAACATCTGCAATATTTGAGTGAATCGATTTCAGCGGGTAAAATACCCTTAGAGCAATTACTCGAACAAACCCGTGAACAGCTAGATACTCATGGCTTTCACACCGACAGTATTGATGTGGTGGATGCGGATAATTTACAGCCGTTAACACCGGACAGTCAGCGTGCTGTTGTACTGATCGCGGCCTTTTTAGGTGCAGCCCGCCTGATAGATAATCAGGTGGTAGAATTGCAGACAGCCGCAGATTGATCTATATTTGCGCGCCTCGTCGAATTTCTCGGTTTTTTGACGCCGATTATGCACACGGGGATAGCAATAAGGGGAAACTGAATGCAAACCACAATGTTAAAAGGTAAGTTACACCAGGCACGTGTAACCCACGCAGAACTTGAATATGAAGGTTCGTGCGCGATCGACCAGGATATGCTGGATGCCTCTGGTATCCTTGAATTCGAACAGATCCAGATCTACAACATTGATAATGGTAAGCGCTTCACTACCTATGCGATAGCCGGTGAGCGAGGCTCTAAAATCATTTCAGTGAATGGCGCTGCCGCCCATCAGGCTGAAGTTGGCAACCGTGTGATCATCTGTGCTTATGTTGCCATGAGCAACGCCGAAGCGATGACCCACAAGCCAAGCTTGGTCTATCTGGATCAAGGCAATAATATCGTTCGTACCAGTAAGGATTTACCAGTACAGGTCGCCTAACCTAGGCTCCTCCTACTGCTGGCTCAGAACAAACGAAGGCGAGATGCTGCAAAAGCACTCGCCTTTTTCGATCTAAGCTGCCTACCAGCTCATCTAGCCCAACTCACACACCAGTTGCCATAACGCCTGACCACTGTCTCGATATTTACGCTCAAACGGCGTCAGCGCCTCTGTGGCGTCAGTTAATGGCACCACCGGATGTTGCCCTTGGCCTGCGAGGGCTAATGCCCGTGCAAACTCTTGCAGATAGATAGGCCAGTTACTGCGTAACTCCAGTTGACCACCGATCTTAATCAGATCAGGAAACACCCCTGCACCATGCCAGCGCCGTTGCAGATGCTTCGATTTCGGCCAGGGGTTGGGATACAACAAGTAGTGATGGGTGATGGGCCAATCGGCGGCAGCAATTAGGCGCCACAGATCATTGAGATCGGCCCTTGCCAACAGGTAGTTATCGGCGCTGATAGCCAGATCAGATTGCCGTTCAATACGGTCAGCTGATTTGTCCATGCCGATCACTAATGCCTGCGGATGGCGCAAAGCCAAGCGGCGGGTACTTTCACCCACGCCACAACAGGAGTCCAACACCACAGGGCCACCATGCTGCTTGACCTGCTCGGAAAGTTGCGCAAACAGTGCCAATGAACGCTCGGCCTGTGGCTTTAAGAACGGTTCCGCAAGGTGTTTCAACACCACTTCATCGAGGCGCTCATGCAAACCGGTCTGATTACTCTGTACTGCACGGGAGTTACCTGCAGTTTCGCTGCCATCGCTCATCTAACTACGTAACCCTGTGCCTTTGCGAAGTAGGTGCATCACCCAAGCAAACAGTAACAAAATCATTGCTGACAAAACGGCCAGCGCAACGCTCACAGAGATATCTGACACACCGAGAAAACCATAACGAAACGCATTAACCATGTAGAGGATTGGGTTGATCTGGGATACGCCTTGCCAAAACTCGGGCAGCAGTTTGATCGAGTAAAATACGCCACCCAAATAGGTCAGCGGCGTCAATATAAACGTTGGGATAATACTGATGTCGTCGAAGCTGCGGGCAAAGATCGCATTTGCTAGACCACCTAGCGCAAATAAGACCGAGGTCAGCACACCGGTGATAAAAAGAATACCGATGTTGTGCAACGGCAATGAGGTAAAAAACATCGACACCAGCGTGACAATAAAGCCAACTAACAAACCTCGCGCCACACCGCCACCAACAAAACCAGCAACAATCACCCAATTGGGTACAGGGGCAACCATCAACTCTTCCACGTTACGCTGAAATTTAGCGCTATAGAATGACGATGCCACGTTTGCGTAGGAGTTGGTGATCACTGACATCATGATCAGACCTGGCACGATATAGGACATGTAATCAAAACCGCCCATCTCGCCAATACGGCTGCCGATCAGGTTACCAAAAATGACAAAATAAAGACTCATGGTGATCACCGGAGGCACGAGGGTTTGCACCCAGATCCGCATAAAGCGAATAACCTCTTTGCGCCAGATACTCTGTAGCGCGATCACATGACGACGATGGATCATCATTTGGCCTCCCTCCCCGCTTCAACTAAACGCACAAACAGTTCTTCCAAGCGGTTGGCCTTATTCCGCATCGACAACACTTCTACGCCCTGCGCTGCCAGTTGTGCAAAAACGTCATTCAACCCCTGCTCTTTCTCCACATCAACCTCAAGGCATGTCGCGTCTAAGCGGCGACAGACAAAGTTATTTAACGTTATTTCAGGACTGTTGGGAGCCAGATCTAACAAGAAGGTTTCCACATTTAGCTTAGAGAGCAGCGATTTCATCGAGGTATTTTCGACAATACGGCCATGATCAATAATCGCGATATTACGACACAGCATCTCTGCCTCTTCCAGGTAGTGCGTTGTCAGGATAATGGTGATCCCCTGCTGTTCATTAATCTGCTTGAGGAATTCCCACATCGAACGACGTAGTTCGATGTCCACCCCCGCGGTGGGTTCATCGAGGATCAATAGCTTAGGCTCATGCATCAAGGCGCGGGCGATCATCAATCTACGCTTCATGCCGCCAGAAAGTTCGCGGGCGCGCTCGTTGCGCTTCTCCCATAACCCCAACTGCGTCAGGTATTTCTCTGCCCGCGGCTTGGCCTCTGCACGGGTGACACCGTAATAGCCCGCTTGATGCATGACGATCTGCAATACCGTTTCAAACTGATTGAAGTTGAACTCCTGCGGAACTAAGCCGATCTCGAGTTTGGCGAGCTCTGGTGCATGTTCAATGCTATGGCCAAATACCTCAACATCGCCCTCGGTTTTATTGACGAGCGCACAGATGATGCCGATAGTTGTGCTCTTACCTGCCCCATTGGGGCCTAGTAATGCGAAAAAATCACCTTGCTGAACATTGAGGTTTATCCCCTTCAATGCTTCAACACCACCTGCGTACGTTTTCGCTAACGCATTGATACGCAAAGCATTCATAATTGATAACTACCTTTGGGAATGGGTGCAGTGGCTGATCCGTCCAGCAACAAAGAGTTTGACCTTAGGATAAAACACGCTAGCCTGCTGATAACCCACCAGATATGGAGTGTATCTTGGCAAATATCAAGCAGCTATTCGAAAATAATCGACTCTGGGCAGAGCGTCGTGTCAAAGAAGATCCCGATTATTTTCAGGAGCTGGCAAAAGGTCAGAGCCCGAAATACCTCTGGGTTGGCTGCTCTGACAGCCGCGTTGCCGCAGAACGGTTAACCGGATTAAAACCAGGTGAGCTGTTTGTCCATCGCAACGTCGCTAACCAGGTCATTCATACCGATCTAAACTGCCTGAGCGTATTGCAGTATGCGATCGATGTACTGAAGGTGGAAGAAGTGATTATTTGCGGCCATTACGCTTGTGGTGGCGTCACTGCCGCAATGCAAAATGCCAAAGTGGGGTTGGTCAATAACTGGCTGCTGCACATACGCGATATCTACCTAAAGAACCGCAACCGTCTTGATATGATTGAGGATGACACCGAGCGAACCAACCGCCTTTCGGATCTCAACGTCATTGATCAGGTGTTTAACACATGCAACTCAACCGTTATTCAAGATGCATGGGCCCGAGGTCAGAAAGTGAGGGTACATGGTTGGATCTACGCTGTTGAAGATGGGCATTTAAAAAATGTCGGTCTCACCATCGATAGTCCAGACGACTGCGAAGCCAAATATCGGCTCGCCTTAGACTCGGTCTTTGCCGACTAACAACTCAAGATCTGCGGCGCGAGTGACTAACGAGCGCCGCCATATCCCCAGCGCTTTACCAAGTCATGCTCAACCCCAAGGTGATCCAATATCCTAGCTACCATAAAGTCGACCAGATCTTCGACCGAAGCAGGTTGATGATAAAAGCCTGGCGACGCAGGCATGATAGTCACCCCCAAGTTCGCCAGCTTTAACATATGTTCTAGATGGATAGCAGATAGAGGAGCTTCCCTCGGTACCACGATCAATTGCCCACGCTCTTTAATCACCACGTCGGCAGCACGCTCTATCAGGTTATCGCTGCAACCGAGCGCAATCGCAGCCAAACTCCCTGTGCTGCAAGGGCACACCACCATTTTTTTCGGCGCAGCAGAGCCTGACGCTACCGGCGAAAACCAGTCATCACGACCATACGCCTTAATCAATCCAGGCTTAGCCCCTACAGCGTCGGAAAATACTTTCCCCATGGCGTCAGGGGCGGATGGCACTTTTAACTCATGCTCTGTTGCAAGTACAACACGGGCAGCCGAAGAGACCAACAGATGCACCCGCCAGTTCGCCTGGCAAAGCACCTGCAACAAACGCAACGCATAGGGAGCGCCGGAAGCGCCGGTAATTGCCAGCGTCACCTCCGCCTCAAATTCCGCGACGCCGGTTAGCTCTTTTGAACAATTCTCTGTCACGCGATCACTCCCGCTTGCAGCCCTGCAATCAGTTTGTTGTGCAAACCGCCAAAGCCACCATTACTCATCACCAAGAGCTGATCTCCCGCAGCGGCTTCTGCCAACACCGAAGCAGCCAGCGCATCAACATCCTGATGTACCTGCACCGGAGCAGTTAACTGCTCCGCCACCGCCTCCAATGACCATTCAATACCGGGCGGTTGAAACAGAAACACTTGGTCAGCCTGCTGCAACGCTTGCGCAAGTTCTTGCTTGTGGATCCCCAGTTTCATGGTGTTTGAGCGCGGCTCAAGGATCGCCAATATTCGTTGTTTGCCCACTTTTGCCCGTAAACCATTTAACGTGGTAGTGATGGCAGTGGGGTGATGAGCAAAGTCGTCATACACAGCAACACCAGCAATCTCCGCTTTCAACTCCATACGGCGCTTCGGGCTGACAAACCGACTCAGCGCATCCACCGCGACATCCGGCGTCACTCCAACATGACGGGCTGCGGCGATCGCCATTAGGCCATTATCAACATTGTGTCGTCCGATTAATGGCCAGTTCACCTGTCCTACCAACTCACCCGCCAATAACACATCGAACTGACTACCATCAGCACTGACATTAGCCACATCCCAATCGCGGCCACTACCGATCACCTGCTGTTCACTCCAGCAGCCCATTTTGATCACGTCAGCGAGAGCGGTTTCTTTTTCCGCCCACAAGATTTGACCAGAGCCCGGAACAGTACGAACCAAATGGTGAAACTGACGCTTAATCGCTTTCAAATCATCGAAAATATCAGCATGGTCGAATTCAAGATTGTTCATCACCAGGGTACGGGGGTGGTAATGAACGAATTTGGAGCGCTTATCAAAGAATGCGCTATCGTACTCATCCGCTTCTACTACAAAGAAAGGGCTATCTCCGAGTCGCGCAGAGACATTAAAATTGCCGGGCACACCACCAATCAAAAAGCCGGGGGCAATGCCTGCGTCTTCCAATATCCAAGCCAGCATACTGGCTGTGGTTGTTTTGCCGTGGGTGCCAGCTACCGCCAACACCCAGCGATCGCGAAGTAAGTAATCGCCCAACCACTGCGGGCCAGACATGTAGGGAAGTCCGTGCTCTAGCGTATATTCTACGGCGGGGTTACCCCGAGACATGGCATTGCCAATCACCACCAGATCTGGCGCAGGCTCAAGTTGGCTGGGGTCATAGCCTTGCACCAACTCAATGCCGAGGGCTTCTAGCTGCGTACTCATTGGCGGATAGACATTGGCATCAGAGCCGGTGACCTTATGTCCCAATGACTTTGCCAAAGCGGCAACACCGCCCATGAAGGTGCCACAGATACCGAGGATGTGGATATGCATAGAAATTTCGCGGTCAGTCGTTTTGTCGGGAGTGTAACAATACTACCATCGACAAACGTCAACGGTAGTCATGTTTCTAGCTAATTAACACCACCCATAAAACAATCTGAGCGAGGATGGTCAGGCTGTAAGCATTGCGTTTTATAACCAGTGACGCCATCCTCCTCGACCCAATACAGAGCACCTTTACCAATAGCAAAACCATCAATACATGGCCCTTTCCACTCAACAGAAACGGCATCCGGTACGTAGTATCGGTTCACCTTACAACCGTTATCAGATGGCAACCAGCCTGACGGATCATCATAGGAAGCCCAGTCTCCAGATTGTGGCTGGTAACTGCAGCCCATCACCACCAACATTAACAATGAAATCAATATGCTCTTCATAGTGCGCCTCAATTCTTAATATCGCTTCGCTGGCCAGTATTCTACTTCTAAACTGCCTCGAATACCGCCTCTACTATGTCTAACGCACATAATGGGTTTTAAGATCACCTCCGCTCCCAATGAGAGCCAAGACCATCGTACTCAAAAAAATAGCTAGTCAAAGTAGGCTATCATGCTCGATTTAAGGAGGTGAAATAGGTGCCATTGGCTTTTCTGGTGGCGGTAATGTCTCTTTTTCAAGCTGCTCTCTTCCCGGCTCCCGTTGCGACATATCTCGCAACTGCTGTTCATTCATCTGCAAATAATAGGTGCTGTTTGCTCCCCTGTATGGCCAGTAAAAACGACCGCCACAATCATAGTTACCACCTAGATCCTTGCGAATAATACAACCTGCCGGCAATTGCGAGATCCAATACCAATCCTGCTGATGGCGCAGCCATTGCTCAAACTCTTTCTCCTGTTTCAGCTGCTCGCGCAACTCCCATATGCTGGTTTCTCGGGGCTCCGAGCTCTTTCTCACCACCACTTTATCTTCTAACGAGACAGCTTCGGCTATGAATACCGGCAGTAGAAAAAACGCCACAGCCAAGCTCAGTAAGCTTTTCATCGGTTTAATCATGGTTAGCACCTCCCTTGTTTAGCCAAGCAAAATTTATCGCTTTGTATACATTATGATTGGCTAATTATGAATCAGACCACAGTCTCATTTTCTGGTTCACTGTAAGCTTGAAACTATCTGATTGAACTAGACTTAACGCAATCCCCCGACTTTGGAGTGACCCCATGCGACTGTTCACACGCCTACTGGTTCTCTTGAGCTTTATGTCAGGCTCCTTGCACGCGGCAGAACTAGAATTATGGCATGCACATCAGGCTCGTGCATTTATCGAGCAAGTTGTTGAAAACTTCACCAAGGAAACTGGCGTAACCGTCAATATCACACCATTTGCGCCAGCCAAGGTGAAAGGGGAATTACTGCTTGGTGCGGCCAGTGGCCTTACCCCCGACGTTGTGTTGGTGCCCTCCGACTTTCTCGGCCTCCATAACGAGCTAAAGCTGACGGCGCTAAACAGTGAGTGGAACGATCCCGCTCTCGACGAATCAGCCCGCCAGACCACGGTGATCGCAGGCAGACAATACGGCGTGCCGATTATTCAGGGTAATCACCTGATGATGTTCTACAACAAGAAATATATTCCACAACCCGCGGCAAGCTGGAAGCAACTGGCAGCACAGCAGAAAGAGTTAAAGCAGCGTGCAGTCAAAGCGATCGGCTGGAATTATGGCGAAATGTATTGGTTCGTTCCCTTTCTCGGTGCTTTCGATGGCTGGCCAATGGACAGTGACAAGGTCACACTGAATACACCCGCCATGATTAAGGCGCTCAATTTTTACCGTAGCCTGAGCGACCAAGGCTTAGTGCCGAAAGGCTGCAATTACGATTGCGCACAGGGGCAGTTCCTTTCGGGCGAGTACGCCTACTCTATTAACGGTGACTGGGCCTACAGTGATTTTAAAAAGGAGCTTGGAGACAGTTTAGGCGTTGCTCTGTTACCGACGATTGATGGCAAGCCCTTGAAGCCGATGTCCTCTAGTTTTGTGTTAGCGTTTCCTCGCATGCAGGAGAAAAGTGAGACAGCTGAGAAGTTAAAAACTCTCGCTCGCTTCTTTCAACAAGCTGAAAACCAACGCTATATCTACGAGCAGTATCGCTTACTACCAGTCAACGACACGGTGTTTTCACAAATTAGAGACAATGCTAAAGGTGATGAGAAAGTGATCCTTGAACAGCTCGCGCTAACCAAAGCGATGCCCAGTGAACCCGCAATGGCGATTACTTGGGAGGCCTTAGCCAAAGGCTACAAACGCTTTATGGATCACGGCTATTCGGCAGAGAAAGCCGCCGCTTATATGCAATCCTTAGCTGATCGCGAACTTAAAAAGTATCAAGGTAAGTAGGTAAACCGTGGCGTTTAAAGTTCGTAGTTTACTGGCGTTGGTGATTGTATTGGTGGCCATAGTGCCATCAATCACTATCTCCTTGTTGCTACTCGATGAGCAGTACAAAGCGAACGATGCCTCGATGCAGCGTAGCCTTAATCGTGCTCTAGACAACACCATCCAGGATCTGGATTTCAAATTTTCCATCTTTTCCACTAACTTCAAGCTATTTTCCCGCGAGCGCTACCTGATCCAAGCATTAGATAGCTTTCTCTTCAGCAGTCACGCATTCACGTCGATGAAAGATTTTGTCGAACAAACCACCTTGGTCAGCTCTATCTACTTGCTTGATACTGACCTGCAGATAGTTGAAGAGTATCAGGGATCAATTATCGGTCTGGAAGAGAGTGAACTGCTGACGCGGATGCAAGCCGCCATCGACGAAGATGATGTCAAAGATGGACGGCAACTGCTGTTCCAATTCAAAGATCAGAGAATGACCAGCGGTGCAGAAGGTGAGCAAAAGCTAAGCGATTACGGCGTTGCCGTGCTGATGCCACTCTACCTGCATGTGCTGCAGGAGGGTGTCAGCAGGGAGGCAGAAGGTTATATTCTGGCTGTTCTGCCATTTGATGCTATTTACAAAGTCATCAGTGCCCACTTGCAGGAGGGGGAAGCGGTCGAAATAGTGCAGGGACAGGTTCCCATTGCCGCTCATCCCAAAGCGAAAAAGCTCCGGCAGGAGCTGGATCACCAAATGGCGATTAAAAGCCTGAAAATAGGTGCCAACGTAACGGAGAACACTCTGGAATACGCCATATTCCTGCACGTACGTAAGTCCGCCCGTATGGCAGAGATGGCGCAAGCACAACAAACACTGAGCAGTAGCATCATCATCGCCATTATTCTCGCCATGGTGATCGCTTTCCTTCTCGCCCGTTTAATCGGACAACCTTTCAAAATCCTTTCATCGGTGCTGGAACAATACAAAGCAGGTAACTACATTGCCCCTACACTAAGGTTCAAATTTTTGGAATTTGAACAGGTAAGACAGCTAATTGCAGGGATGGGGGATACGATTACCCGCCAACTGACAAGCCTGAAGGATAAGAACAGAGAACTGCAGCATCTCAGTGAGTTGAAAGATGATTATCTAAGCAAACTGACAGCACTCAATGAGCAATTGGAACAACGGGTAGACGAAAAGACTGCCGAGCTGCGTAACTCGCTGAGTCGTGAAGAACTTAGCCGGCAGTTTATGCAGAGCCTGCTTAAGCTGTCGATTGAGCTGCAACAGTGTGAAAACAATGTCGCGGTGATTGAATTGAGCTTGCAGTTGATGTCAGACCTGTTCCCCAACGTCAAACTGGCGCTCTACTTTGCCCCCAGTCGCTATCAACCAGCCCATTTCAGCAGCGAGGGGATGACACTGACGGTGCAGACGCAGCTTCGCGATGAGCTGGAGACATATAGTGATAATAGACTCGCCCAGTTGCCAAAAACCATCAACTTACATGACGCTCATTGTTACCTGTTCCATCTCGGTTCGGTGAGCAATCAGTTTTTAGGGGCTCTGGTAGTACAAAGCGACACGCTGGAGAACGAGCAACAAAACAACTTCCGTCTGTTTGTTAAACAGATCAGTGCCATTGTCGAAACGCGCCTATTGACCGAAGAGCTGGGCGTCATCGCCAGAACAGATGAGCTGACAGGGCTACCCAACAGGAAAGCCTTTGAAGAGGCATTTGATAACTACGCCAGTATTTTTGAGCGGTACTCAGACCGCCACTTCGGCCTGTTTGTGGTTGATGCCAACGGGCTCAAACTTGCCAATGATAAGTATGGTCACCAGGCAGGTGATTCCTTACTCAAAGCCTTAGCCGCCTTGCTGTCTAAGATTTGCCGTAAAAGCGACAGTGTCTATCGACTTGGTGGCGATGAGTTCGCACTGTTGGTACAGAAAGGCACCCTAGAAGGGTGCCAGTTGCTTACGGATCGCTTGGTGCAAGAGCAAGGACGACACTCTGTCACACTCACACTGGATGGCGATAAGATCGAGTACCTCATCTCATTCAGTACAGGTTTCGCCTCAACAGAAGAGTACCCACCCAATCGTCTGTTTAAACTGGCCGATGAGCGGATGTATGACCAGAAACAGACCCATTACAAAATGCAACGGTTAGGTAAAACCTCCAACGCCGCATCAGACAGCGAAATCGATCCGAAGAATGAGCGATAAGTCAGGTCATCAGCGCACCACCGAGCCGCCCAGTGTTCGCGCACTGACACAAAAGTCGTTAGCCAAATTGGGCGTCATGACTGGCGACACACTTGAACAGCGAACTCTTGGCGAGCGCACCCGCTACCGAGAGCAACTGCTACAACAACAAAAGCAAAAAAATATTGAACAGGTCGTGGCGATTGCGCTGCAACACAGTTCCGACTCGGACGCTGGCACTGTCCTGGATCCAGATTGGCTGCAACATTTTGTCGAACTCGCCGAAGCGACACTCAACCCGCAAATGCAGCAGTTATGGGGAAAAATTTTGGCTGAAGAGGGGCGTAGCCCCGGCAGTTTTTCGCTGAAAGCCTTAGACACATTGCGCAGTATGACGATAAAAGAAGCCCACTACTTTCAACGCTTGTGTGCACTGCGTGCCAGCTGGGGAAGCGGCGGGCGAAGGATATTGCTGGGATGGATCGACCACCAACATTGGTGGCAAGTGATCAAAGGGGAAGTGGCGAAAACCGTCTCTTTAGGTGCCCATGGTATCAGCTACTCAGCGCAGCTGGCGTTAGCCGATATCGGCCTGCTTTATCCAACCGAGCTGGAATCTGGAGAGTTAAGCGCTGAGCCACTGGCGCTCAATATTAACGGCCAGCGTTTTATTATCACGCCTAAGCGCAGTGGACTGAAGCTGGTCTATCTTCGCTTTTCTCCGGTTGGCGACGAACTAAGCCAGCTGCTGCCGGAGAACGGACGACAAAGCTATCTTGATGCGCTGCATAAATTACTTTCTGAAGCGTTCGAAATTAAGTAATTCAGAAAGTTACTTCTCAGAAAACCAAGCCAACTTATCAGCCAATGCCACTACTTCGCCAATAATAATCAATGCCGGCGAGCCCACTTCTGCATCTGCGACAATCTCAGCCAACTGGTTTAGCTGACCTTTCACCACCCGCTGACGTGGGGTTGTTCCTCGCTCAACAATCACAAATGGGGTCGTCTCATCACGGCCATGAGCGATCAACGCCTGTTGGATATCCTGCGAGCGCAGTACCCCCATATAGATGACCAGAGTGTGAGACGACTTGGCCAGGATCTGCCAATCCAACTCCGCACCGCCCTGCTGCCGATGACCCGTAATAAACATCGCAGTCTGCGCATAGTCTCTGTGGGTTAACGGGATACCAGCATAGGCTGCACAACCGGAAGCGGCTGTGATCCCAGGCACCACTTCAAACGGCACCCCTTTTTCGACTAACAGCTCCAGCTCCTCGCCACCCCGACCATAGATAAACGGATCGCCACCTTTCAGTCGTACCACCTTGTCGCCATTTACAGCCCGCTCAGCCATTAGCAGGTTAATCTCGCCCTGCGGCACGCTGTGATTTCCAGCGCGCTTGCCGACACACACCTTCTCAACATGGGCAGGCACCAGTGACATGATCTCTTCTGATACCAGGTAGTCATACATCACAACATCAGCTTGTTGCAGGCGAATGAGTGCTTTGATGGTTAACAATCCTGGATCGCCGGGCCCGGCACCAATCAGCGATACCGGCACAGGCGGCCACGCCTGCGCCATTTTTTCAGCAAGGTTGGGCGCTAATTGACGCAGTGGGGCCATACGTTCAGTCATTACTTCATACTCCAGAAATAGCAAAGGGCCTATCGGCCCTTTTATTCGTTCAGCATAAGAACAAATTAAATACCGTCACCCATCACATTGGTATCGTGCAGACCACACTCTCGTTTCAGACCAAAGAAGCGAGTTTCCTCTTCCGTCATGCCCGCTTCAAGTGGCCGGCTACTGTGGTGATCTCCCACTGAGACATAGCCCTGATCCCACAATGGATGATAATCCAAGCCATTCTCTTTTAAGTAATAGTGAACGTCTTTATTGCTCCAGTCGATGATCGGTAACACCTTAAAGCGTGTATCGATCAAATCAACCACAGGCAGTTCTGCACGAGTAGATGACTGACTGCGCCGTAAACCAGAGAACCAGGTGCCAACACCTAAATCACGCATAGCACGCTGCATCGGCTCAACTTTGTTCATCTTGTTGTAACGGTCAATGCCCTCAATTCCTTGTTCCCATAAACGGCCATGACGCGCCTCCTGCCAGGCCGCACTTTCAGCGCAGCGGTATACTTGCAGATTGAGGTCTAGCTGCTCTGTGAGGCCATCAATAAACTGATAAGTCTCTTTGAACAGATAACCGGTATCCACCAAGATCACGGGAATATCAGGCCGCTGACGTGTCACCATGTGCAGCATCACCGCGGCTTGAATACCAAAGCTGGAGGAGAGCACAATCTCCCCAGGCAGGTTTTCCAGCGCCCAGGCAACTCGCTGTTCAGCAGTTTTCTGCTCCAGACTCTGATTCACCTCGGTCAATGCAATGCGCCGCTGCGCGGTCGGCAGCGTTAACAAGCTATCAGGAGTTATCATGGAAATCCCTCGCTGAGTCGATAACCGGACGCACCACACCAGCACGGATAACGAAGTCACCAAAACGCTCGCTACCATCGCGCTCTTTTGACCAGCGGCCAATTAAACTATCCAGTTCTGCTTTAATTTCGGTATCGCTGATGTTTTCGCGGTACATCCGCGGAATACGGGTACCGTTATGGTTACCACCCAGGTAGAAGTTATACTTATTTGGACCTTTACCCACTAAGCCAACTTCCGCCAACATGGCGCGACCACAACCATTAGGGCAACCGGTGACGCGAGTAATAATCGATTCTTCGGCAATACCGTGCTTAGCCAGCATCCCCTCAATATCGGTCACAAACTCCGGCAACATGCGCTCGGCTTCCGCCATCGCCAATGGGCAAGTCGGTAAAGCCACACAAGCCATTGAGCTCTGACGTTGCTCGGAGACGGAACTGTCCATCAGGCCGTGACTAACTGCGAGCTGCTCAATCTCATTTTTTTGCGCTTCAGGTACACCGGCAACCACTAGATTTTGGTTCGCCGTCATACGGAAATCGCCCTGATGGATCGCAGCGATCTTTGCCATGCCTGTTTTCAACGGCTTGTTAGGGAAGTCGAGGATTCGGCCGTTTTCAATAAACAGCGTCAAATGCCACTTGCCATCGATCCCTTTAACCCAGCCAAAGCGATCGCCACGCTCAGTGAACTCATACGGGCGGCTTGGCTCAAATTTCACACCAGCACGTTTTTCTACTTCCGCTTTAAATACGTCAACACCAACACGCTCAAGGGTGTACTTAGTTTTTGCATTCTTACGGTTAACCCGGTTACCCAAATCACGTTGCGTCGTGACCACAGCTTCAGCAAACGCCAGCGTGTGCTCCACCGGAATAAAGCCGAAATCATCCGCTTTGCGTGGATAAGTCGCCGTATCACCGTGGGTCATGGCTAAGCCACCACCAACCAACACGTTAAAACCGACCAACTTGCCATTATCAGCGATAGCAACAAAGTTCAGATCATTGGCATGCACATCGATGTCGTTGTGCGGCGGGATCACCACGGTTGTTTTGAACTTACGTGGCAGATAGGTTGACCCCAGGATCGGTTCTTCGGTCGATAAATGCTTTTCACCGTTCAACCAGATCTCTGCGTACGCCTTGGTTCGCGGTAACAGATGCTCTGAGATCTTAGTCGCCCATGCATACGCTTCTGCGTGTAGCTCAGACTCAACCGGATTTGAGGTACACAGTACGTTACGGTTAACGTCACCCGCCGTCGCTATCGAATCGATGCCCATGGCATCCAGCGTTTGATGCATCAGCTTCAGGTTGCGTTTGAGTACACCGTGAAACTGAAACGTCTGCCGCGTGGTCAGGCGAATACTGCCGAACATGGTGTTTTCTTCGGCGAACTTATCGATCCCCAGCCACTGCTGCGGCGTGATCACACCGCCGGGCATCCGGGCGCGCAGCATCATGGTTTGCAGCGGTTCCAGCTTCTGCTTGGCACGCTCAGCACGGATATCGCGATCATCCTGCTGATACATTCCGTGAAAACGGATCAGCTGGAAATTGTCAGAGGTAAACCCACCGGTCAAACCATCGTTAAGATCTTCAGCAATGGTGCCGCGCAGGAAGTTACTCTCACCTTTGATTCGCTCGTTGTCTGCCAATTTGCCAGACACTTTCAATTCATTCAGATCGCTCATTAGTAAACATCCCGTTGATAACGCTTCGCGCGACGTAGCTCGGTAACATAGGCTTCAGCATCTTCCTGGCTCTTTCCACCATGCTCTGCCACTACACTGATTAATGCTTCATGCACATCTTTAGCCATACGACTGGCATCGCCACACACATAGAAATGTGCGCCGCTTTCCAACCACTGATACAGCTCTGCCCCCTGTTCACGGATCTTATCCTGCACATAGATCTTGTGCGCTTGATCCCGAGACCAGGCCAGATCCACTTTCGACAACACACCACTTTTTACGTAGCGCTGGATCTCGGTTTGATAGAGGAAATCTTGAGTAAAGGTCGGGTTACCGAACAGCAACCAGTTATCGCCGTCGGCATCAGTTGCTTCCCGTTCCTGAAGAAACGCACGGAACGGCGCGATGCCGGTTCCTGGGCCAACCATAACCACTGGCGTATCACCGTTTTCAGGTAAACGGAAGTGGTCATTGTTTTCAATAAACACTTTTACGTCGTCACCCTCTTCCAGGCGTTCTGCTAAGAACCCAGAGGCGCCGCCCAAATGCTCAGAGCCAAATGCGTCGTAGCGCACCACACCAACCGTCAGATGCACTTCCTCTTCCACCTCTGACTGGCTGGATGCAATAGAATACAAACGCGGTGTAATGCGACGGAGACTGCTTTGCAACTGTTCAGCTGTCAGCTTAGCCGGATGCTCACGCACGACATCAATCACCTGTCGGTCACCGATAAATTCGCGCAACGCAGTGGCATCATCAGCCAACGCTTTCAGTGTCGCGTTGTCAGCCGATTCGGCGTAGCTTTTCACAAAACTAGGCACCAACTGCGTAAGTTCATACTTACTGATCAACGCATCTTTCAAACTGAAAGTTTCGTCATCCAACTTCACTTCGGTCGAACCATCAAGGCCAAGCAAAGTAAGTAGCTCATCGACTAACGCAACGTCATTCTCAAACCAGATCCCCAGCGAATCACCAGGACGATAGGCCAAGCCGGAGCCTTCAAGATCGATCTCGACATGACGGATATCTTTAATAGAATCACGGCCTGTGATCTTCTGGTTCGCCAACAAGTTGGCCGTAAATGGATGCTTTTTGTCATATTGACTTGCGGTGGCAGACACTGCGGTATTCGCCGACACGCCCGCCTGAACCGGTGCATGCACTGCACTCAACTCTTTCGCCAGCACGTCAACCAGCTGATTACGCCAAGTCTCAGCTGCAGCCTCAAAATCAACATCGCAGTCTACGCGGTCAAGTAAGCGAGAGCCGCCTTGCTTGGCGATGCGCTCGTCAAAATCTTTACCTGTCTGGCAATAGAACTCGTAGCTGGAGTCGCCCAGCGCCAAAACAGAAAACTTCAAGCCATCCAGTTTCGGAGCACGTTTAGAGCCTAACAACGCGTGCAGCTCTTCCGCTTCATCCGGTGGATCGCCTTCGCCATGGGTACTCACCACGATGGCCAGGTGGGTCTCTTTCTTCAGCTGTTTCACTGGGAAGTCAGCCATGGAGACCAATTTTGTGGGTAACCCCTTGGCTTCGGCTTGCGCCTGCAGCTGACTCGCCACCGCTTTGCCGTTACCACTTTGGGTGCCATAAAGAATGGTGAGAGCGCCGCCGGCAGCAGGCGCATCAACAGTGACCGCAGTGCCTGCGGTTGCTTGCACGCCGCCCGCATTAGCTAAGCCAGCCAAGTAGCCACTGACCCAGGTCAGTTGTGCCGGATTGAAGTCGCCTACCGCTTGTTGCAGGCGTTGCTGTTGCTCAGTACTGAGCAGTGCAGAAAGCAAATTATCCTTAGAAGCCATCGCTGGTATTTTTCCCAAAATAACAATTGGGCATAGCTTAAGCAGTCACAACGATAACTCGAAATAATAAAAACAGATTTTTTATAACCAAATGTAATAACAAATCGATTTTTAACACATTGGGGTTCTAAGCAGCTCAGGCGGCTTATCTGTAGGAAGGAAGGGCAACAAACAAAAACGGCACCAACAAAGGTGCCGTTCGCAATATCAACTCACTTTAGAAGTGCGCTTGCACACCAATAAAGCCGCCATCAAAATCGACATCAGCATAAATGTCGCTAAGGTCGTCGACGTTAAAGTGCAGTTTGCGGTAACCCAGTTGGATTTCAGCATCTATCGCCGGATTATCGAGAAACTTCCAGCTCACTCCGCCTTGCACGTCATACAGGTAGTTAGAGTCGTAGCCGATCCAGTTGGCTTCACCAAACAGCCCCAGTCCAGTAAAGGGGAATCCGACACCGCCAGCTCCATACAACATCGGGATCACGCCGTTGTATTTTTCACTGGTTGAGGTGGATACCGTCCCGCCAGCACCATCATCAATCTCGCCAGTCACTGCAACCTTGTAATCACCGTATTTGAGGTTTAACCCCAGATCCAGCCATACAGTATCGTTGTCGAGGATCTCGTAGTACATGATGATATCGAGATGATCCAGATCCAGATCGGTGGTCGCTAAACCATTGTAGGTTTCACCGCCAAACTCAAAATCAGTCACATCGGCTTCACCATCAGTGTCTAGCTGATTGTACCGAAGTTTCAGATTTGGCAACAAAGGTACCGGGTGCTCCAGCGCCAGCCAAACTGCGCCCTTGTCGTCATCGGAGAGATTGAAATCTTCCATCGTTGTATCTGAACCAACGGAGCCATCCGCACTCATATGCCAATACTGCGCACCGACATAGAGCCCGGCAATGGTGTCTGCCATCGCTGCCGGCGCAGCAATCAGTGCCCCGCCAGTCAAAAGTGTTGCGAAAATTTTATTATATCTGTGCATTGGTTGTGCCTACCCCTGCGAAAGCAGTCTGTTTAAGTCAATCACGGCGGCATTTGCTCGGGAAATATAGTTCGCCATCACTAAAGAATGGTTAGCTACCACGCCAAATCCGCCGCCATTGAGGATAATAGGGCTCCAGACGGTCTCTTGGGTACCCTCTAGTTCACGAATTATCTGTTTTAAGCTCACGGTTGCGTTCTTTTTCGCCAAAACGTCGGCAAAATCAACTTCTGCGGCATGTAAAAACTGCAGCAATGCCCAACAAGCTCCACGAGACTCATAGAACACATCATCAATTTTCCACCAACTGGTCTTGATCTGTTGGTAGTCAGGGATCGCTGTCGCACTCTTGGCATCAGGTTGGCCAGCAAGATCAATATTTAACCGTTCCCGTCCAACAGATGCTGAAAGCTGTTGTGACATGCTACCTAGACGTTTCTGCACCTCCTGTAACCACGCCTGCAGATTATCTGCCCGGGTATAGAACTGGGCACTGTAGTCGGCTGGATCGGCCAAACGGCTGCGGTAGCGATAAAGTGCTTCTATCCCTTTACGATACTCACCCTCGGCGCTGGGGAAGGCCCAACGGGTATGGTCAGTATTAAACTGCGGCTGAGCCACGGTCAGGTCCTGATCTTCCTGAGACTGAGTCTGTGAGCGACTGAAGTCACGACGCATCACCAATGCCAAGTCTCGGATCTGCTCCAGCACACCAAACTCCCAAGCAGGCATATTATCCATCAACACAGAGGGAGGCATCACATCATTGGCCAGATAGCCACCACTCTTGTCGAGCATGGTTTCACTGACAGCAATCAGTGCTGTCGTTGTGGTATAGCCAACCACAGGCTTTTCTGCAGCAGCCTCGGCATCGATGGTCACCCGCTCGGTGAGATCAATACTCCCCGGCTCAACGCTCCAATACACCGCAATGGCGTAATTAACGATGAGAAAAATAAAAACTACAGGCCAGATCCAACGCTTAAAACTCGTCATTGGTGAAACTCCCCTCAATGATGCTCATGGTGGTGATGTTGTTCGCGGAGATCTCTCACCTCGGCCATCACTGTTATTTTTGTTTCATCAGCAAATATAAGTGTTATCGGGATCTGCTGGCCCACTTGCGGTGAGTTTTTAATATCAAACAACATGATATGTAACCCCCCCGGTTGCAAAGTTACTTTCGATTTCGCTGGCACTTCAATCGAGTCAACCTGGCGCATCTTCATCACCCCATCTTCACTCAAATGATTGTGCAACTCTGCACGCGCTGCGATCTCTGTTTCCGCCCCCAGCAAAACGACCGATTCGGACATCGGATTCTCGATCACCAGGAAAGCGGCGCTGTTCGGAACCCCGGGCGGTAGCGCCCTGATGTACGGCTTAACAATATTTGGCTGTGCTGCCACGGCGAGATTAAAAATCATGCTGCTTAGCACGATAATCACTGAAACAAAGGGTCGTATCACAATTCAGCTCCCTGCAGTTGAGGTTGTCTCATTTTAGCCTAATCTGGTTAGACCACTGTAACCCATTATAGATAAACGTGATCATGTCTAAACATATTACACAACAAGTCACTAAGGGTGTTCTCATCCTGACAATAAATAGGCCTGAAAAACGTAACGCGCTGACTCAGGATATGTATCAGGCGTTAACCGATGGCTTGGAACAAGCCAGCAAACACGATGATGTCAGAGCCGTACTTATCCAGGGAAGCAGCAGTTGTTTCACTGCCGGTAATGACTTAAAGGATTTCCAGTCGATCGATCAACCACCAGAGAAGCTGCCCGTGGTACAGTTTCTGCGTTGCCTATTAGATTTTGACAAGCCATTGATTGCGGCAGCCGCTGGCGCAGCGGTAGGCATTGGTACCACGTTACTGCTGCATTGCGATCTAGTTTATGCTGGGGAAGATACGCGCTTTCAATTACCCTTTACCCATCTTGGCTTGGTACCCGAAGCAGGTTCCAGTTTGCTGCTACCACAATTAGTTGGCTACCCTCGTGCTGCAGAACTGCTCCTGTTAGGCGACGCGTTCGATGCCAAAACCGCCAAACAGATGGGTATGATCAATCAGGTTCTGACGAGCAAAGAGCTGCTCCCTTTTGCCAAGCAACAAGCACAGCGAATTGCCGCTCTTCCCACTGAAGCCATTGACGCCAGCCGTAAGCTGCTCCGCCAGCCCCGTCGTAAAGCGCTGCGCCGTACACTGGAAGCTGAACTCACCTGCTTCTTTAACGCGTTAAGCAGTAAAGAGAGTAAACGAGCGATTAAAGCCGCTTTGAAGCGTGTGAGTGGGGATTAGCCCAACGCATCGCAGCGTACGCAGCAATATAAAGGCTCCCTGCCAAAATTGGATTGGCGGCAAACAGTAGTACCGCCAGTCCTCGCATCACCCACACCGGACGCTGATATTTATCAGCCAACGCAGAAAACAGACCAAACACCCAACCATCATTTTGCTTAACCATGTTCATCGACGACTCCCAATGCAAAGATATCCGCTATCTAGATTCACCAGCCTGCCAACTGAAACACTACAAGTGTCAGGACAAGTCCCAGCAGCGGCAGCATCATCATTAAAAACAGAGGCAGAAACATGGCTTATTCTCCGCGCGCTAAACTAGCGAGATCTTCTGGCAACAATGAAGCCAGTGACGCTGCTAACGATTCCGCTATCTGCACCTGCAGCTCTGCCACGACCTGCTCGGTTTGAGCGACCACTTGCGCTTCCAGCGATTGCTCAACCACAGGTTGCAGCGCATCGGTGTCGATCTCATTAGCGCTGACGCTCATACTGCTAACCAATAACGCCGAGCCTACGAAAAGTGTCTTAGTGATGTTTGAAATAGTCATGTCAGTTCCTTTGGTGTTGAGTATCAGTAAAATTCGCTTTGATACTTACATAACTATTCAACCTACGTGCCAACTTCAAAAATTATTTTTTAAACCATTTAATTCAACAGGTTACATTAAATCCTAGATATTTCCAACGCTTCTGCGACCGGCCGACAACATTGGAAAAAAACTAATTATTGGTTAATTTAGCCAACTCTATTTTGACAAAATTATTCACGCTCGCTTTAAAGCGAAGATGGCAAATAGAACACTAAGTTGAAGATGGTTCGACGCAACCGCGACAGAGGCGGCCAACAAGGCGACGAGCGTTAAACAAAGAGTGAGCGCAAGCAAACCAAAGCACACACAGCGAAGCTGCAGTCCTCGCCAAGCCAGAATGCAAAAAGAATACGGTAGGTTTATCTAAGCAACTGAAACACACTCATGATAGGTGGGTGATAAAAGAGGGAGAATAATCAATAAGGGAATGATACTGCGTGAATCGCTCTATTCCGTCGCGGAACAGTCATCATTCACATTCAATCCCTTTAATCTTACGTAGCCTTGCGGCACTGATACTGAGATACGTCATGGTCTGGTATCCATCTGGCTTACATCAACATCTACAAATAGCCACATAGAGAAACCTAGCGACCCGCGATTAGCACAGACTCATCTGGGTTTTGCGCTTCTCGCTCCGCCAAATCAGCTTGGTTCGCAATCGCAATGTCAGCAGGTGCCAACTCAGCCATAGATGCAGCGACAAGTGCAGCCGCTGACTGTTGTAATTCATCACCCAACTCAACAACCACACGCTGGGTTTGTTCGGCAACTTGTACAGCAAGGTAGTCGGTCACATCGTTGCTGGTATCAGCCTGAGCGGAGAAACCAGTAAATACCAGAGTGATAGCGGCGGCAGTGTTAAGTATGTTCATCATCGTCTTCCTGAAAATTGATTAAGTGACGAACTAACTGTTTCAATTGCCGTGCCAGATCAAAGAAATAAAACTATCTCTTTATATATCAGCACGTTGAGGTGAGCAATGAAAGAAAAAATAACAAGAGAGAAAAGTGAAATGGTGAAATTAACCAGCGATATAGTTAATCTCACCATGTAGTTGGTAAATATGAGTAGGTGATCAACTGAGTGCTCTGCTATTTAAAGGCTAATCACAATTGACCTGTTGTAACGCCGCCTCAACCACTTCAACACCAGAGCCTGGTTTGTGAGCATTTTCGCTCAGATAGCGCCGCCAACGACGGGCACCCGGCATTCCCTGAAATATCCCCAGCATATGTCGACTGATATGGTTGAGATAGCCGCCCCCATCCAGATGGGCCTGAATATAGGGGTACATGGCTTCAACGACCTCACGCCTGGTTCTTGCTGGTGCGCTATCACCGAATAATAGGCGGTCGACCTCTGCCATCATATATGGATTCTGATACGCCTCTCGCCCCACCATTACGCCATCCACATGCTGCAGATGCTGCTGACACTCATCGAGAGTCTTGATACCGCCATTGATGACGATCTCTAACTCAGGATAGTCACGCTTTAGCTGGTAGACCCGTGGATAATCCAGCGGCGGGATCTCGCGATTCTCTTTGGGACTCAACCCCTGTAACCAAGCTTTGCGCGCATGAATGGTAAAGCTGTCACAACCGGCACTTTTCACGGTATCAATCAACTGGGTCAGAAATTCATAGCTGTCCTGCTCATCAATACCGATGCGCGTTTTTACCGTGATCGGCAAATCAGACGCTGCACGCATCTGTTCCACACATTGGGCGACCAACGCTGGCTCCGCCATCAAGCAGGCACCAAAGCGACCATTTTGCACACGATCCGAGGGGCAGCCGACATTCAGGTTCACCTCATCATAGCCCCGCTCCGCCGCCAGCTTAGCGCACTTAGCGAGCGCTTCTGGATCACTCCCCCCCAGCTGCAACGCTATGGGATGCTCAGACTCATTAAATGCCAGAAAATCCCCGCGCCCATGCAGGATGGCTCCCGTGGTTACCATCTCGGTATAAAGCAGCGTGTTATTGCTGATCAACCGCATAAAGTGGCGACAATGGCGATCGGTCCAATCCAGCATCGGGGCAACGGAGAACTTACGAGAGAATGGCTTACTAAGAGTCACGGGCACTAAAAGATCACAGTTTGGAATAAACCGCCATTGTATCACCCTCCTAACTCAAGACGTAATCAGAGCGAATAAGCGCTACGACCAAGCGCTTCTGACACTCCTGCACGGGATGTGGAATCATTAGTTGACGGTCAGAAGTCGCAAAAAGCGGTTATAAAAAGTTCATATCAGCGTCATCAAATTGATCTATGTCACCTATTTGTTAGTGTAAACACTCTAATGAATAGGTGTTATTAGGAAGAACAGATGATTCAGGGTCGTATTTCAGCCATTTTATTAGCCATCACTTGTCTATTGCTCTCCAGTAAGGCGATCGCTCTCGATATCAAGGCAGCCGAGAGCTTGTGTCATGCCATTGCCAAAGATGACACAGTAAAGGTGAAAAAAACGCTGAGAAAGCAAAGGGTGAAGCTCAAACGCATCTACCAAGATGTGATGTGCAATGGCAGAAGCTTGCTAAAGTTTGCCTTGGAACGCAGTGCAAACGAGGTCGGCCAATACTTGGTGGAGCAGCTTCCGGATAAGATGCTCAATGATGCCGGCCCAGATGGTTACATGGTGCTGAGTTGGGGTGAGCATAACGGCTATGAAGCCTCACCGATCCTTAAAGCGATCCGCCAACGCATCTAAAACCAGCACAACTGGCAGGGGCGCTTTGTGGCAAATCGGCTACAAAGTGTCCTCTCACCATTATTTTGCTTAGAAATATCTGAAACAAAGCCAACCCAGTGCACATTCTTCCCCGATAAGCTCTTTTCCCGCTATTGCCAAGTTGCGCCAACGCATTTAGCAGATAGAATAAAAGTAACTATCGCCAGCTATTTAGTAGCTTCAGTGAACGCTAAGGAGCAACAAGGCCTCACTTATGAATGTAGAATTTATTAATCCTTTCCTCGAGTCGCTAAATAACGTGCTCGGCACCATGGCATCTCTTGAACTTAAAGCTGGGAAGCCAAGACTTAAAAAAGATGAAAAGGCGCAGGGCGATGTCAGCGGATTAATCGGTATGGTAGGCCCACAAACCAAAGGCTCTCTCTCCATTACCTTTGAGGGCACCCTTGCCTTGGAAATCATGCAGCGGATGTTGGGTGAACGTCCCACCGAAATTAACGAAGAAGTGACCGACATGGTGGGTGAAATTACCAATATGGTCACCGGCGGCGCCAAGAACATTTTGGGTGACAAAGGCTACGACTTCGATATGGCGACCCCTGTCGTGGTTTCAGGCATGGGTCACACCATCAGTCATAAATCCGATGGACCGAAGATCCTGATCCCATTCGGCTCAGAATATGGCAATGCCAATATCGAAATCTGCTTCGACAAGTAACCATGTGGCAGCAAATATTAATTAGATTGAAGCCGCGTTGTCGCGGCTTTCATCTGATCAGTGATGAAGTGATTAGCCAACTACCACAACTGCAGCAATATCAGATCGGCTTAGCTCATCTGTTTATTCAACACACCTCCGCCTCTCTCACCATCAATGAAAATGCCGATCCCACGGTACGCTCCGATATGGAATCCCACTTCAATCATTTCGTACCAGAGCGAGCCAGCTACTATCAGCATACCTATGAAGGGGATGATGATATGCCAGCCCACATCAAGGCGAGCCTGCTGGGTAGTAGTGTTATGCTGCCCATTCGTCAGGGACATTTAGCGATGGGCACCTGGCAGGGAATCTATTTAGGTGAACATAGGGATCAAGGTGGTAGTCGCAAGATACTGGTCACGTTACAGGGTTCAAAATGATCGCTCTGGGGAGCAAATAGCGTATCTAGAGGTCAGAGCCTCTAATCACCTTTAAACGTTGGAGAGAAAATGCCCCACCGTGTATCCAATAAACCTCGTGAAGCCCTCAGAGTTTTACTATTGCAGATCCGCAACGACAGCGTCACGCGATTAGAGGAACTCACCAGTTTCGCCACGTTTTGTGGCCTGAACGAGGAACAATTTTCAGTACTTAACGTCTTTGATCAGCCACATTTCGAACCGGAAGTTATCGACAAATTTGACGCCGTGTTAGTTGGCGGCTCATCCGACGCCTCTGTTTTAGAGCCTATCGATTACCCATTTGTACCTGATGCAGCTGCACTGCTACGTTACTGTATCGATATCAAGATGCCCACTTTTTGCAGTTGTTTCGGTCATCAGTTGGCCGTAGTCGCACTCGGTGGTGAAGTGATCAGAGATGAAACAGATTACGAAATGGGCACGATACCCATTAGCCTCACCGCTGCCGCGCAAACCGATCCACTCTTTCACGACACAACGAACCCGTTTTATGCCGTGTCAGTGCATCGAGAAAGGGCGCCCCAGATCCCAGAAAATTGCACACTGCTCGCAGAGACCGCCCCTTGCAGTCATAGTTTCAAGGTTAACAACGCGCCGTTCTGGACCACTCAATTTCACCCAGAGGTGGATCGTCAGGTGCTTATCGACCGACTCAGTCTCTATGCCCATAAATACACGCAAAACTCGGCTCAACTGCACGCGGTGTTGTCGTCAGCGGTAGAAACCCCTGAATCGAACGCACTACTACGCAAGTTTATCGATCGCGTGGTTTTGGCTGCGCCGGCTAACGCGTAATGAACGACACAGGCAGAGCGAGCGTCATCGGCAGTCGCATCGGCCGATTACTGGCAGTGGCTATAGTTGGTTTATCTTTTAGTTTATTCGCTGCAGCAAACAGCCAGCCGATCACGGTCCCCGGAGGAACGCTTTCACTGGCGTTAGATCCGGCATTGAGCCCTAGCCAACAAGAAAAGGTGCGACGCTGGCTACAAGAGACAGCGCTTGTCGTCAGTAAGATCTCCGGCCAATTTCCTATTCCCATCGCTCATATTGAAGTTAAAGTAGCCAGCTATGGTCAAGGCCCCGTACCGTGGGGGCAGATAACCCGTGGCACACCGAATGGCATCACCTTTTATGTCAATCCCGAACAGTCTCTACGGCAATTCCAACAAGACTGGACAGGGGTTCACGAATTCAGCCACCTACTGATCCCCTTCCCTGGTAGTGCAGATATCTGGTTATCTGAAGGGCTTGCCAGTTACTACCAGAACATACTTAGAGGCACTCAAGGCATACTGACCGAAGAGCAAGTTTGGCAAGAGATGCACGCTGGATTCTTACGGGGTCAAAAAGATGCGATCCAGAAAGATAGACCATTAAGAGAACTCAGCGGCAGCATGTGGTCTACCGGCAGTTACAAACGGGTGTATTGGTCTGGCGCCGCCTACTTTCTTCTGGCAGATGTCAGACTGCAAAAGCTGGGCAGCCCGCACTCTATGGCATCAGTAATGGCAGGCTTTCAAGCTTGCTGTCGAATGCTGCCACAAGAGTGGAACGGCCCCGAGATGATCCTGCGCTTTGACCAACTCAGCGAAAGCGATGTGTTCAGTACCCTGTATGGCGAGATCATCGACCAAGCAGTGTTTCCCGATCTCACGGAGGCATATACCTGGTTAGGCTTAGACTTGATGGGGGGCCGCTTGGAGCCAGACTCCGCGACCAAGTTCAAACAGCGACGATTAAAACTGATCTATCCCCACAGAAACCAGTGAAATCCAACACATTGATGGTGTGGCAATTATCAGCTGTGCTTTAATCTATTCGGTAGGCCTATTCATTCAAGCCAAACAGTTCCAATGAGAGAGAAGTATTTAGATGTTCCTCAATAGCATTAACCAATTTCGTGGCATGGCTATCCTGTTTATCGTATTTGCCCATGTCTATCGCATGGCGGGTTGGCAGACAGACGGGTTTGTCAATGGCACCCTGTTTAACCTGATGATGAACGGCACCGTGTTTTTCGTGTTTATCTCCGGCTTTCTGTTCCATCATGTTTTCCATCATCGCCGCGGCTTCGCTAAGTATTTTGGCAACAAGTGTAAGTTTGTTCTGCTGCCTTACCTGCTGCTATCTCTGCCGTGGATCACATGGCATCTAACCAGCGCAGCCAGCCCACAGTTCCACCTTGAGGCGGGTATCGATAACCCAGCGCTGGCGGCTAGCTGGTATGTGATCACTGGGCGTACGCTCACCGCATACTGGTATATCCCCATGGGTATGATGCTGTTCGCTTTGTGTCCGGTATTTAAGTGGCTGACCAATAAAGGCTGGGTCATGTACATGGCGATCCCACTGCTGCTGATTGCCGTTTATGTCCATCGCCCTATTGGCAACCTAAATGCACTGCAATCACTGGTCTATTTTATCCCTATCTACCTGATCGGTATCTGGGTCTCTGCCCACCGTGATATCGCTTTCCCGTGGATGGACAAATATTGGTGGTTACTACTGGTTATCGCCGTGTCATTGGCGATGCTCCAAACCTACTTCTTTGAAGCGGGTCCAATGAACAAAGCCCCCTTTGAACCAGGCGCACCTGACTTGATGTTATTGCAAAAATTAGCGCTGGCACTGATGTTTATGGCGTTGTTCAACAAACTAGGCGATCGCCAAATACCGTTGATGCCGCAATTGGCGGATACCAGTTTTGCCATCTATTTTATCCATCCATGGATCACCACCCCTTGGTGGATGATTTTTGGCGAACCGGATCTGTTCGGTATGCAGGAATACGGTAATTGGTTTACCGCGATTATCATGACCCTAGCCATCACCCTGATTAGCATGCTGATCGCGATGGGGATTAAAAAGCTACTGGATAAACGCAGTCGCTATCTAATTGGCTGGTAATAAGAGAATGATTTCAGCGGCTTTGCTAAAACAGCAAGGCCGCTGCTAACAAACTAAGCAAATACTGGCGCGTCATACCCCTCAGGCTCATCGCTGTAAACACAGACGTTGTAATCTTCCACTAACCCGGTTTCGGCAACACACTGCGCCTCAAAAAATTCACTGATCTCTTTACGCTGACAGTGCGCTTCAAAACTGGCGCGGTCCCGCCATATTTCTTGAAACGCAATAGGGAAACTGCTTCCCGTGGCAAATGGGTTTTCAATATGGCGAGTCACCAAATACTGAATACAACCATCTTCTCGCTGGGTGTTGGGCTCTAACGCCTGTAGTACCTTAAATAGTTCATTCAACTTGCCAGGTTTAGGTTTAAACAGCGCGATACAGTAGATCTTGCTCGACATAGCGACGACTCTCCATCATCAATAATTAAAACCAATGAGATAAGCTCAAACAGCCCTGATAGTGGCTTCGCCAACGTATGCAACAAACAGTTACCAGGGAATAAGCAAAACGCTAGTATGTACCAATAAACGGCCTACTGCCGCTATGATCTCGGATGATTTTCCAAAGGAATGCGTAATGCAACAGCTGCAAGTCAACGAACTCACTCCGTACCTGCAGGACTTAGTCGCACTGTTAATTGACTGTGTGGATGACGGTGCATCCATTGGCTTTATTCCTCCCCTTGCCCGCGATGAGGCGCTACAGTATTGGCAAGCTGTTGAGCAATCTTTGGCAACGCCTGAACGCGTGATGCTAATCGCCTTAGACGACCAACAGCAGCTACTCGGCACAATACAGCTGTCGATGACTGCCAAGCCCAATGGCCACCATCGTGCAGAAGTGGAAAAGCTAATGGTACATACCCGTACCAGAGGGCAAGGCATAGGCAAAGCTTTGATCTTGGCAGCAGAACCTCTGGCAGTTAAACATGGCCGCCATCTAATGGTACTCGATACCCGTCTCGGCGATGTCGCTTCAGCGCTGTACCGCCGAGTCGGCTACCAAGAAGCGGGACAGATCCCCGGTTTCGCCCTCAATGGCGAAGGGACTTATGATGCAACCGTGTACTTCTATAAACGCTTATCGACCGCTTCTAAGGAGCCCTAATGGCAAAGATCAAGTTGCCTAATGACCAGCGCACCCCACTGCTGGACAAACTGCAACGCTATATCGCTGAGGAACTGGACTACGAGTTAGGCCAATTTGAAGCCGAATTCATGTTGGACTTTATCGGCGATAACCTGGGGCCTCATTTCTATAATCAGGGGCTACGGGATGCGCAGGCGGTGGTTGCTGATAGATTGGAATTAGTAACCGAAGCGATTGATGAATTAGAGCAGTAACTGTCTGCAGCAATCGGATTGCCAAGCGCAAAAGTGAGCATACATAGGCATTTATCGCCATCATAAAAACAAACGACAACTTAATCTCTGATCACTAACGACTGACAATCTCGTCGCAGAAAAAAGCCGCTCAAATAAGCGGCTTCTGATTGACGATGCAAGCAGCTTTTACTGTTTCGGTAACTCGGTTTGTCCACAAGCGGCAGCACTAAACACCACATCAGTTGAGCTATTAAGGGCGGTCTCAGCTGAATCCTGTACCACACCAATAATAAAGCCCACCGCAACCACTTGCATGGCCACATCGTTAGAGATACCGAATAAGCTACAGGCCAATGGGATCAGCAGCAACGACCCTCCTGCCACTCCCGATGCACCACAAGCCGAAACGGCAGCGACAACACTCAGCAACAGCGCTGTTGCGATATCCACTTCAACACCAACAGTGTGTACTGCAGCCAGCGTCAACACGGTGATGGTGATCGCCGCACCCGCCATATTGATGGTCGCTCCCAAGGGAATAGAAACTGAATAGGTATCTTCATGGAGTTTAAGACGCTCACACAATGCCAGATTCACTGGTACGTTGGCCGCCGAACTGCGGGTGAAGAAGGCGGTGACGCCACTTTCCCGTAAACAGAGCAACACCAGCGGATAAGGGTTCTTGCGCGTTCTGACAAACACAACCAATGGATTAACCACTAAAGCGATAAACAACATTGAGCCCAACAGCACGGCGAGTAGCTTGCCGTAGCCCGCCAACGCAACAAAGCCGGTTTCAGCGACGGTTTGCGCCACCAAGCCAAAAATACCGATCGGAGCAAAGCGGATCACCATTCTTACGATCAAAGTGACGCTCTCTGATACATCATGGAACATCTGCTTGGTCGATTTAGAGGCCTTATGCAGCGCTAAACCTAACGCTACACCCCAAGCCAGAATGCCGATAAAGTTACCCGTCATCAGCGCATTAACCGGATTGTCCACCACCTTAAACAGCAAGGTATTGAGTACCTCGCCAATGCCGCCCGGCGGTGCCATCGCAGCTTCCGGTGCCGTTAATACCAGCGTCGTGGGGAATAAAAAGCTCATACTGACGGCCACCAGCGCCGACGCCAATGTACCGATCACATAGAGCAGGAGAATCGGACGCACATGGGTATGTTCACCTTTCTTCTGATTGGCGATAGAGGACGCCACCAAAATAAATACCAGTACAGGAGCCACCGCTTTTAACGCCGAAACAAATAGCGAGCCCAAAAAAGCAATGCTTTTTGCCGTTGACGGTGACACGCTGGCCAACACGACCCCAGCGATAATCCCGATCAGGATCTGCAAAACCAGACTGCCACTAGTCAGTCGCTTAATAAGTGAGGGCTGAGTTGTCATAAACACCTTGCTGCGGCCAACATGTGGCAACGTAAATTTTCAAGGTGCAGGTTTTAGCAACTCTTAACTAACTGTGTCCAGTGTTAAGGAGTACTAACTTGATCTCCATTCAACCAAGAGTGTAAAGGGGGGCTAGGCGTAACAAGCGCATTACAAAAGCTGCACACGAAATAAACCTAGTATAGGAATGGTTCAAGATACCCCTCACCCAACCCTCTCAACTTGAAGAGGGCTTTTTAAAAGCGTTAAAGCTTGAACCGAATGACCACCAGGGATGGCGGGAAATGTCGGAAACGGGTGGCGCAATTCTCGACCCTACGTCCTGCACACAGCGTGCCCGCGCAGCGTTTTGGGTATCGCCGCTCTTGTGCATTAACACACCCCGCGAAGTGTATTGGGTGCCATGCACCTGCGGCAAAGCTCACCCCGCGTAGCGTAGTGGGTGTACGACCGTCAGGGATGGCGGGAATGTCGAAAATGCAGGAAGCAATTTTCGACCCTACATCCTGTACACAGCGTGCCCCGCGCAGCGTTTTGGGTATCGCCGCTCTTGTGCATTAGCACACCCCACGAAGTGTATTGGGTGCCATGCACCCGCGGCAAAGCTCACTCCGCGTAGCGTAGTGGGTATAAAAAAGGTCTGCATTCTTGCTATGAAAGAATGCAGACCTTGAAGGTTGCCGACAACTGTCGGCGTCTAGCCACTTAAAAGCGGATCCTTAGGGCAAGGTGATCAGCACCTCATCCTGTACTTTGGGATCACTCGGCTCTCCCCCACCATACTCCCATTGACTGCCGTCAACAGAGATAGCGCGATAGCCATCGGATAAGCCATCGATATCCCAAGTGGTGACATAAATCTTCACCCCTGCAAGGCTCAGCGGGTTGCCAAGCAACTGACTGCTGAACTGGAAGGTAACAGTGCCCGCATCTAGGTCGGTAACAACCGCTGGCGCAGGCGTCACCGGATCGCCCCACTCATCAGCGCTAGCACCATTGGCACTGTACGCCGCATTGTTCCAGCCATAAGTACGGGTCATCACTTGCCATTGCATATCTGCCGGCACGCTGCCATTCATCTTCGGCATCACAGTGGCGCCCTCACCTTCACCTAAATCGATAAAGATAGTGAAACCCACGTGATCAAAGCCGTTGCTTGGATTCCAGGTGTCAGTCACTTCAGCCATCTTCAAAGTTAGGCTGATATTGCTACCATTGGCAGTGGCACTGGCTTGCAAAATATCTTGTTGCGAGCCAAAACTTTCATCCAGCGGATAAGCGTAGGCCTCGTCATTGGCGGCGTCATCAACACGCACACCAGCAAACGGCACTGTGATAGGGGTAATGTCATCCATGATTTTCGCCTCTGTCGTGTCGCCACCACTATATTCCCACTGACCTCCGTCAGCGCTCAGTGCCCGCGGCGCATCTGATAAACCATCGATATCCCAGGTCGACGCATAGACTTTAGTGTCAGTCCAATCAGAGACCCCCAGTGCCTGGCCATCATAATTAAAGGTGATAGTCCGGGCATCGGCATCCACTTCCACGGTTGGCGCAAAACCTAAATTCTCACCGCGGGTATCGGCATCGGCACCCGTGGTGGAGTACATCAGGTTGTTCCAACCAAAGACGCGATGAGCAAGGTTCCAATCGAAGTCTGTCGGTGTCGCCGAATTCAACTCCGGCAATACGGTCAAGCCCTCTTCGCCCGGTAGATCGAAGAACAGATGCAGGGACGCATGATCAAACCCGTTGGTCGGATTCCAAGTTTGGGTAATTTCGCGCATGGTCAGAGTTACCGCCAGATTGCTGCCGGAAGCGAGCAACTTGACGCTCTCAATGTCTTGTTGGCGGCTAAAACTGGCATCCTGCGGGTAGCCATAGTTACCACTCGGTCCATTATCATCATCCAGCACATCATCTTGGGTGATTTCAACACCGGTCGGAGCGACATCAGCAGTGAAGCTCAACTGACTACTGGCCACATTAAGAGCAACCGCAAACACTTCAACGCTGTGCTGACTCTCTCCGGCGGCAAAGCTCTCCACTGGCAATACCGTTTGCCAACCACCCTCGCTGTCCGCAGTAAAGCTGATAGCGGCGGTGAGATTACCATCTATCACCAGCTGCAACGGCGCAAAGGCTTCCGTTACTGAGCCCGTCAGCAGGATGTTTTCACTCAGCGTTTGCCCCTGAATATCCTCATTAATCAGGATCTGTTCATCACCGGCATCAATATCGCCGGTTTCTGGCGATTGCATCAGGACTAGTGTTGCTCGGGGGGCCAACGGCATGGTCAGCTTGCCCTCAAAGCCGACGGTGACATCTTCACTGTATTCTTCGCCCATCAGCAGGGTCAGCACAGTACCGTTAGGCAAGCCGGTGTCTAAACCATTAAGCAGGGTCTCATTGTCTGCAGAGTTAAAGATGACAAATGCATTGTTGCCTTCGTAGCTCCGCTGGAACGCCAAAACGCCAGGAGCGGCAATGTTGTCTGCCAACAGGGTCATATCACCACGGGTAAAAATTGGATTGCTGGTACGGATCTGCGACAGTTCGGCGATAAAGGTAAACATCTCCGATTCGGTATTGAACTGATCTTCTTCACTGAGATAACCACCAGCAAACATCGCCTGGCGCGGCTCAGTCAAAGCCTGCTCTGTACCTTGCCAAATCACCGGTATACCGGGGATAGTCAGGATCGTCGTTAACGCCTGCTTCAAGCCAGGTAACGATCCTTTCGAGAGAAAACGCGCCACATCATGGTTGTCAACGAAGTTCGGCACGATCCACGGGTTCTGGTACTGACTCATATGTTGCTGCAAGCGATAGCTTAGATATTGGCTAGGCTGACCTTCAGCAAAAACGCGACTCAGTTCAGAGTAAAGCGGGAAACCAATGAGTGATTTGAACTCTGGCTTGTCAGGCGTGCCTTCATAACTTGCAAGCTTCTGCTCGCCATTGTTCATCAATGGATCAGAGGCTTCAAACACTTCTCCGAAGTAGAGAAAGTCACTACGCCCAGTCGCCATTGCAGCCGCTTCAATGCCGTCGGCATCATGAAAGAACTTGTTCCAGAAATCATGATCAACAAACTTGGCAGTATCGACGCGGAATGCATCAACGCCCACTTCAGAGATCCAGTAGTTGTAACTCTGTTTGAGCGCAGCCAGGACGGCAGGATTTTCGGTGTTTAAGTCATCCAGACCAGACAGTTGGTAACCCAACTCCTGAGCGGGATCCTGATAGTCATTAATATCCGGTGTCCAGTGGTAAATGTCCGCAGCCACATGATCGGCATTGTTACGATCATTCTGGTCAAAAGGGGCTTGAATCGGCGCAGTCACCGGCACATTGTCCGGAACAATAAGAAAGTTCTCCGCCGTATCGTCAGGATTGTAAGCACCGTCATAACGGAAGAAGTTACCGGTATGGTTCGCCACGATATCCTGGATCAAATACATGCCATTTTCATGCAGCGCATGGGAGAGGTTTTTATAGTGTTCGAGATCACCGTAATGCTCATCGACAGCCATAAAGTCCCGCGCCCAATAGCCGTGATAACCGGAGAACTGATTGAACGGGTCCCACCACTGGTTGGCGACTGGCGGAGTGATCCAGATAGAGGTCATGCCTAGGGCTTGAACATAATCCAGTTGCGCCTGGATCCCCTCCAGATCGCCCCCACTATAGTGACTTTCCAGGGCCGGATTATAATAGCCAGCCTGATCGTTATTGGTACTATCACCGTCATTGAAGCGGTCAATCATCAAAAAATAGATAATCTGATCACGCCAGTCAGGTGAAGCCACATGCAGATTACGCCCTTCTACACATTCACTTTCGTCAGCGTTAGCCACCATAGGCCAATCACATACCAGCGGCGTATCATCATCGTCGTCGGAACAACCAGACAGCAAAACTGCCGACACGGAGAGTGCAATCAAACTGGGCTTCAACCAGCGTCTATTGATAATCATTATGCTCATCCTAGCAAAGTTATTGATAGACTCCTTGTCCGTACCGGCCGACTAGCGCACAAGGAAGTATTTATTAGCAGGATGGAGAGTAAAGCAAATATGGGTCAAAACGTTGTCATATTGCGACAAAGCTGCTGTCTTTTTGCGCAACATGAAATCGCGCGTGATGAAGTTAACAATTTCGTGGACGGTAGCCCTCGCCAGCATTGTCATCCACCTCAACCCCCAACTGGCTATGGTGTTCAAAGCGCACCCAAGGTGCCGCCCCCGTTGGCAGTGATAGGGTAAATTGCCAGCCAATCGCATCCGATGCTTCAAGGGGAAAGGTATCTGCACGCTGGGTATGACCGCTGATCCAATCATGACTACTGACCACAAGATGCAATTCATCGTCACCATAGCGTGGTGTTAATGCCCGTCCGGTTAATAGCTGCTGACCATCGGCCAAAGTAAACAGCTCCAACGACAATACTGCCAGTTCATGGTCACCCAGCAGGTACCGCTGAGTGGCGCTCACGGTGTAACCACTGCCATCGTTATCATCGATATAAAGCCGGTTGCCAGAGCGAAACTGCAAGCGAAACCGCAGCGGGTCAAATACCGAAATATTCACACTGCTCCAAAGTTCGCGCCCAGGCCCTAGCCAACGCTCAAAACTGGCTGGATAACCACGCCAGATGCCATCAAGATCTTCACACATCACCGAGACATCTTTAGTAAAGGTGATATTACGTACCTCCATCCACACCCGCGCCCCCCGACGACTATTACGCCAGTCGGTCTGCAACAGGTTTTCCGCATAGAGAAAACGGATCGGCAGATGATCTGGCGCCACCTGATGCTGCTTGACCTGCTGGCGATAATCACTGGGCGAACAGCCTTCAAACTGGCGAAACGCACGAATAAAGTTACTCGGCTCGGAGAAACCTAGTTCCAGTGCCAGCCGCCGTACCGAGATGTTGGTATCGGCTAGCTTGGCTCGCGCTTGGCTTTGCCGTACCTCGGTCAACAAGCTGCTATAAGAGACCCCTGCCAGCTTAAGCTGGCGCTGTAAACTACGCCCGGAGATCCCCAACTCGCTAGCCAAACTGTCCACCTGCAATACGCTAGGTAATGCTCGAGACATCAGGCGCTTACAGCGCTCAACCAAGTTTAGCGAAGGGCCCGGATCTTTCAGTAATTGGCGACGGTAGTAATCCAGTAGGTTAGGTACGCGAGGCAGCACATCGGGGTACGCTTGCAGTTTTAATTGATGGCAGATCACCAACTGATTGTGAACGCCTCGTTCACAGCGAGTGATCCCCAAACCTTGCGCCTCCTGCCAACAGTTTCTCAAGACCCAATCCCAGTGCCAAGGATGTTGCTCAGACGATGGAAGGGTGGCAGCGAAGCGCTGCAGTCGCAGATCGACTGCCCGCAACATATGCAGTAACCACAGCGGTAAAGGACTATCACTTTCCAGCCGCATCACCATGCCGCTACCATGGGGGCGAATAGAGATAATGATGCCACTGGCTAGCAGGGTAAACAGACGAGCCCAGGAGTGCAGTCCATGCTCAAGATCTTTCCAGGCCAGCAACTGGTAGTCAGCATGTTGAAGCAAATTATCCAGCGTGTAGCGCCCATGAGTCAGCTCCATCGAGCGCATCGGCAGATGTTGAAAAGCCAACCCTAACTGCTGCTCAACCTCACGCTCTAATCTGTCGTTTTGCTGTTCCCCGCCCACCGTTTTCTCCCGGCCTGTTAACTAAAACTTATTGATTGTTAAGGCAGTTCCTTTGCAGTTGCTAACAGAGGCTTTATAGTGGAAAAGCGATCCCACGGACAGGAACTTAACTCATGATTGTGACCTCGCTACTGCTGGCCAGTCTGATTTCGCCACAACATGCGGCGACACCACAACTAGCTTTGGTGTATGCGGCGCTGGAACGCACGCAACATCAAGTACGCTACGATGGCAGCTATATCGCCATCGACTACCCCAACGGCGATGTACCAGACAACATTGGCGTGTGTACGGATGTGGTGATACGCGCCTATCGGGCGCTGGATATCGACCTACAACAGCGGGTTCATGAAGATATGCAGGCAGAGTTCTCTGCGTATCCATCGAAACGGATCTGGGGGCTGAACAAACCGGACAGTAATATCGACCATCGACGGGTGCCCAATCTACAAACCTTTTTCAGCCGTCACGGCGAAGTTCTGAGCGTCACAGCCGATGCTGGCGATTATAACACCGGCGATCTGGTCACCTGGATGCTGCCCGGCAACCTGCCCCATATTGGTATCGTCAGTGATCAGCGCAGCGCCAATGGCCACCCTCTCATCATCCACAACATCGGCCGCGGCCCCGAAGTTGAAGATATGTTGTTTGACTACCCAATCAGTGGCCATTATCGCTATTAAACTGCGGTACAAGGAATATCAAAATCAACATGGTAGTGCTCATCATGCCTGACCCATGAGCGTTTCTTGGAAAATTCAATATGGCTTGATAAATAGGCGCCGTAGGCAGTCTGGAATAGATGAGGTTGCAGTTCGGGAGCAAAAATGACGCGCCACAACCCATATCCAAGTGCGTTTGCTGCTTTATCTAAAGCCACGATATGTGCCGCCAGCGCCTCATAATCGATAACCATACCGTCATAGACTCCCAGCTGGTCGAACTCGATATTGTAGCCAAATTTATTAAACAGATTGGTTGGTAGATGCACCGAACGTCCTTCGCTATCTCGCACCGGTGTCATAAAGTCAACCGAGAGGCCGTTCATATGGGTCTTATGTGGTCGAAAACGTCCCCCCGATGCAAAACCTGTCTCAGCATATTTGTAAACCTTACTTGGTTGCTCTGTCTCCAACATACGATAAGCAGCAACGACAATATCCCGAACCGCAGAATGAACGTAGCTCCGCCCTGCCAGCCTCGCAATGTTGCTATAAGTAACATAGTTACTTCCTTCAGCCGGAAGCTCCACACCGTTTTCTAGATAGCCATTTGCAGTGGTACCGAAGCAAACGCTCTCAGCTCCCTGCGCAGCAGAAGCGCTCAGGCAACTAACCAAGAGTAACAATCTAAGCATTCCATGCTCCATAAATAAGCAAGACTGAATCGTCTAATCTTCCCCAAAATTAACAGTGTCAGCGAGCAAGGCAACTGCCATTTAGAAGGTCAGTACTTTATCGGCTTGCATTGTCCATTGAGATAGCTCAATCAAGGTGCCGATAGCGACCCCTTTGATCAGTGGCAACTCGCTAATACCACGGGCATCGGTGCAGGTTTTGCACAATTTCACCTCTGCACCTTGCTGCACCAGGATCTCCAACATCTGTTGTATATCATAACCTTCTACCGGTTGCTGTTTGGGCAAAGCCGCGGTCACCGCATCAGACATCATAAACAGACGAACCATCACATCTTCATCGAACTGCTCTTTTAGATTCAGTGCCAAACGCAACGCGTTAAAACACTTTTCCGATCCGTAAGGTGCATCATTAAGGATAAACAGTAGATTTTGCATACTCGTCCCAGTAATTCGATTTGATAGTCAGAATTAAACGTCAGCGCTGCCGATCCGGTCAATGAGAGTGGAGATCTCAGATCAACTGTTCGCAGAATATTGTTATGGCAGCAACATTGACCTGCTTCGCATCGCGATTACACTATTTCACCAAATACTCCTTTTCCAAATCTATTTTTGCAGGTATTGCAATGAAAGCACGCTCCGATGATCTACAACTGCTGCTTAGTGTGGTTGATTGCGGTGGTTTCTCTGCCGCCGCAGAAGCTCTGGATCTGCAGGTTGCCAAAGTCTCCCGAGCGATCAGCCGGCTGGAAAAGCAGCTAAACGTGACGTTACTCAATCGCACCACCCGTCGTGTCGAACTCACGGAGGAGGGGCGACGCTATATCGCGATTGTGCGCAAAGGGTTGGAGCAACTGCAGATGGCTGAAGAGGAGTTGGTCACCGGCGAACAAACCCCGAAAGGTAAACTGCGGGTAGACGCTGCCAGTCCGTTTACCCTTCATCAACTGGTGCCTTTAATTGGCGCCTTTAGCCTCGCCTATCCGGAGATTGAACTGGAGCTGACCTCCCATGAGGGCTACATCGATCTGTTAGAAAATCGCACTGATTTAGCGATCCGCGTAGGTAAATTGAAAGATTCAAGCCTCCATGCCCGACACTTAGGTGACAGTCCCCTGTTTATCGTTGCTTCGCCAGGCTACCTTGCCAGTCATGGCACACCCAAAACCATTGCCGAGCTGAGCGAACACCAAACTCTTGGCTTTGTTGCGCCTAAAGTGCTGAACCACTGGCCACTAGGAGTTGGCGTCGATATCTCCCCAAGCATTACCGCAAGCAATGGCGAGATCGTCCGGCAACTGGTGTTAGCCAGCAACGGTATAGCCTGCCTGTCACGATTTATGGTAGGGGAAGATATTGCCGCGGGGCGACTAGTGTCTCTGCTGGAGAATGAACGGATCAAGGATCACAACCGTGAGCCTATTAACGCCGTGTTTTATAAGACGTCAGCCGTGTCGAGACGGATCTCTGTATTTCTCGATTATATTCAGCCTAGATTGACTTTGTAGCTCAATCACTCAGAGCTATGAATTTTGTATAAAACAGGGCATAAAACCAATAACCAGCCCTCGCTCAAATAAAGTGAGCGTTTTTTAGCCAAACTTGTTTTCTATCAATAAATTACCAAATCATAAATGTCAGTTATATTTACAAAAAACCAAAACACTCCCACCTCTGCTTTTATATCCCTTTGTAAAAAATAGAAAAAAATAAGTCGGCTTGTTTTTTGCACTATTAGCAGCCAACTTTTTGCATAAAAAAATGCAAAACAATAAAACTCCAAAATAGAACATAAGGATTTGATAAAGATGAAGAAGTTCTTTGTAGCACCAGCCCTTTTGTTGGCATCACTTAGCTGCCAAGCGGAGCTTATCGGCTTCGAAGATGGTTTATCACCATTGTTTACCTACTCAGATATAACCTACTCGTCTGACTACTATGGTTACGCTGGCGAAGATGATACCGGCTATAACTCAGTGATCGATTTCACCGGGAGTAAAGCCCACGTTTACAATGGCTACGCAGCCTCGCCGTCTGATTTTATCTGGTCCGATGTAGATGGCAGCTTTGATTTAGGTTCGTTTGTCATCGCTGGCGCTTGGGGCAACCAAACTCTGACCATCGAAGGTTTCAATGATGGAGCGCTACTCTACTCTGAGCTTTTGGATGTTACCCGTGAAGCATTTGAAGCGATCTTTAACTGGAGCGGTATCGATCAGTTCCGAATCAACATCGATCCTAATGGTTATGTACATACAGCAAAAGCATCTGGCAGTGGCCAGCATTGGGCACTGGACAACATCAAGGTAAATGAGTTCGTTTCTAAAGATGTACCAGCGCCAGCAGCCATTTTTCTGGCCATGCTAGCAGGTATCGGATTGCTGTCAGCTCGTCGCCGCTAGGCTAACCAGCGCCAACAGCAAAAAAGGCACCTTAACGGTGCCTTTTTTAATTAGCCATCAGCAATCATCCTATAAGACTTAAGCTACTTCAGCTCAATCTTAATAGTCACAGGACCAATAATACTTAAGTCGACCTTCTGCCCCTCCATCACAGCAGAGGTTTCCAGCTTCATGGTACCGGAAAATTCAACCATCAGATCAACATAGCGAGACAGAGAACGAAATACCCGCCCTTCACCGCCGAAACTTAACTGCATCTCATTGCCGTCGGCATCGAGCGTCGTACCCGTCATCTCCAGTCGCTGCAGCGCAATTAAAGCAGCTTGCTCATTTTGATAATCCACCACATCTAAAAACTTCATCGTGGCACTGCCGTTAGCAGAGAGATAGCTACCGAATCCCATTAACTCTGCCAGTTCTCCGCCCGCAAACTGCCAACTGTCACCAATAGCTAGCAACCCCTCAGGATAGCTGCCAAAACCATCGGTATAGGGCAGCGCTAACTCTTTACTTTGCGCTTCATTCGGCTCCGCGCCCAGCAGTTGCTTATGCCATCTCCCCTGTTTGTATTGGATTAACAGGCTGTGGCCATGAAACACGCCGTACTCTGTTGTTATTTCCAGCTCTTCACCCAAAGATATCTCTGTTTCCACCATATCTTTTTCGACGCTGAGCTTTAGCACCGTAGGCCGTCCTTTCTCTTCGGCCAATACCTCCAACTGTGCGATCTCAACCGATTTTATCGTTGCCAAGCCATTCAGATATTGGCCATCCACATGCAACTTCAGCTGGCCACCGGCTAGGTGCACTCGGCTTTCTGTTGGGATCAGCAGCCCCTCTTCAACACGATCCGCACGTAGGCGGTACTTTTCTTGCGCCGTCGTCGGGCTTACTGACGACGGCTCACCGTGCTTAGTTTTGTCCACGGCTGCGGTTAACGGCTCAGGTCTATCGGCAAAATAGAGCCCAATACCACAGATTAGTAATACACCGCCCAAACCACCTGCCACCGCACGTTTCACCTTTATCGCCGACAGGTGCGCGCCGAGTTGGCCACCAACACTAATAAACAGAAAGATGATCCCCGCCACCACGAGGATGGTGGGGAGCGGTGTTGAAGAGAGAGAGGCGAGTATTTCAGCCATCATGCAGCTCCTTTGCGAAATCAAATCGATATCACTATTTATTTGAAGTTAGCGGAGTTTTTCACTTGTTCAACTTTTGCCCCTCGTTAGCCAGAAAGTTTATTGCTGTAATGGCAAAAATGAGTTGTGACTATCGCTCTTAATCAACAGAAATTAGTCTCTACACTGTCAGCTTCCTATTCCGCTGGAGTGACGCCGATGACCACCGCCCTTTTTAACGCTATTTCGCTGGGAAAACACAGCCTCAGCAATCGCATAGTGATGCCGCCAATGACTCGCTCTCGCGCATCCCAACCCGGTGACGTCGCCAATGATTTAATGGCGCAGTACTACGGCCAGCGCGCCACGGCCGGACTGATTATCAGTGAGGGTACCCAGGTATCGGAAATGGGCAAAGGCTATGCCTGGACTCCCGGTATTTATTGCCAGGAACAGATCGCCGGTTGGCACAAGGTCACCGATGCCGTGCATCAGGCCAACGGGGTTATCTTTGCTCAATTGTGGCATGTAGGCCGTGTCACCCATCCAGATAATATCGCCGGACAACAGCCGATCTCATCATCGGCAATGAAAGCGGAAAACGTGAAAGTGTTTATCGACAATGGTACCGATGAACCAGGCTTTGTTGATGTCGTTGAACCCCGAGCAATGAGTATCGATGAGATCCAACAGGTTATCGCTCAGTTCAAACAAGCAGCACTGAACGCAATAGCTGCGGGCTTCGATGGCATTGAGTTGCATGCAGCCAATGGTTATTTGATCAATCAATTTATCGATTCTGAATCTAACCAGCGCAGCGACCAATATGGTGGCAGTTTGGAGAATCGCCTACGCTTCCTCGACGAAGTGGTCGTGGCGATGGTGGATGCCATTGGCGCCGACAAGGTCGGTGTGCGACTGGCACCGCTGACGACACTCAATGGCACCGTTGACGCTGATCCAGAACAGACTTACACGGCGGCAGCCAAGCTATTGAACGAACATGGCATCGTCTATCTGCACATTGCAGAAGCCGATTGGGAGGATGCACCAGAGATGTCATCCGGCTTCAAACAAGCACTACGCGATGCCTTTAGCGGGGTACTTATCTATGCCGGCAAATACTCAGCGGAGCGGGCAGAGGATGCGATAGAGAATGGCCTTGCCGATATGATTGCTTTTGGTCGACCATTTGTCGCCAACCCTGACCTGCCAAACCGCATTAGGCTTGGTCAACCATGGAATAAGCACAACCCCGACACCCTGTTTGGTGGCGGTGCCAAAGGCTTTACCGATTACCCGCGTTTTAGCGAATAAGCCGAAAAAAAGCGCTGCAATAATCACTGCGGCGCTTAGTCGTGCATTCTTTAAAGTGCCGTAGTTGCTCAAGGTCAGCAGTTTAGGCTAGTCTCGCCTTTCCACCCGCCAAGGCGGATTTAGGCGATTTTCACCGGCCCAATACAGTTTGATTTTGTTGCCGGAAGGATCATGCAGGATCGCCTCACGCCAGAGATAACGCTGGTCGGTGGGCAGCTGTTCAAACTCAATCCCTTTGGCCTGCAACCTTGCCACCCACTCATCTAACGCTTCATGCTCAAAGTAGATAACAGCGCCACTGTTAAACTCTGCTGACTCCACAGCCAATGAAAAAGTTGCGCCGCCCTGTGGGCACTCAAATCGAGCGTAGTGCGGCGTGTCGACAATCTGGGTAAACCCCAAAGTACGGTAAAACTGTGTCGCCATATCCATATCAGACACAGGCAAGGTCACCTGATTTAAATTCATGGCTACACCTTCGCTGCTGACCCGTCTATGACGACGACCTTAATCCCAAGCGATCAATGCGATTTCGCCAGCACCAAGGTATTCGAAAGTAACATTCACCAAGCCACCACTATTGTTCATATCGACCAGTCCATCGCAGTCCACATCGGTAGCGCACTCAAATGGCTGACCAAGAAAGTAGTAAATATCATTGTCGACAGTAAAGGTGGACTCTAACAACTCCACCTCTTCATATGCATATTCAGTGGCTATTTCATCTTCAACACGACTCAACACCTCATCCAGCGAGTAACTGACATCAGAACCATCCTCGGCGGGCTCATCTAGCTTTGTTACCAAAACAGATAGCTCGTAGGTATGACCCCACACATGATTAAAATCTTCAATCTCTTCGTAAAACAACTCTTCGCCACCAAATTCCAACCGCACCAGGCAGAGTCGCTGCGACTCGCCATAACAGGGGGATTGGTAGGAAGCGATAGTGATCTCTTCTCTGGTTGAGTTAAGCGAACTGCCACTGCCGCCACAAGCAACGACTAAAAAACTGAAAAATGCGATGAATAACATCCGTATCGACATAAAAAAAAGTCCCTTGGTTTAATCATAAGTTTAAGTGAGAGCCAAGCGTTCGTTCGCCCAGCTAAAGGTACTGAACTAACTATTTTTGCTTATTTTTCCAATTCGCCCAAGGATCGTATTTACCGTCGGCGGTTGTGCTTTCGTTCGCAGATGATCTGCCCTCAGTATCGCGACCTCGAGAGTGTCGGGTATTCCCGCCACGCCCTTGTGCACGGCCTCTGCCGCCACCAGCTCGGCTGCCTCGCTCCATGCGCCGCTCTTCGGCCCTTTTTGCTCGCCGTTCGTGCATACGCTGGGCGTCCTCAAAGCTAAGAGCTTTCGGCTCTCTTGGTGTTTGTCCTTCTGGCACGACCCGCTCGCGCGGCGGCAAGGCAAACTGCTCATCTGATGCCCGAGGTAGATTCTTAAATTCATACAGATAAAAGGCTTCAACTTTGTGCCGCGCCCACTCTGTCTTCTTTAAAAATTTTTCGCAGGATTCAATGCTGGGATTAGTCTTAAAACAGTTGATGTTGAGGTAGGCATTGATGAGCTGAAAGCCATACTGGTCAACGATCTCCGTCAACAGGGTTTTTAAACCGACGCCATGGAGAGGGTTATTGGTGTAGTTGACGTTATCGCTCATGTTGGCTCTCGGAAAAAGTCGCTAATCTCGACATAATACATTCACCCGCCGAATAGGTCGCGTCTTCTGCTTATCTGATACGTTTTTTTTACGCCTCTCGCTTATTCGCTCAGTAATTCGCATCCCCCAAAGAACAACTTCACGACCAACGCTTCATTCGATGCTCCTTGGCCAGATGACTTATATCTGCCTTCACGCGCGTCACTCTTGCGCTGCCGATGGTAAAACAGGCAAAGCCAATCTGAAGATTATCCATCTTACCCCAGCCAAAACGCCAACCATCAGCGATTGTGACTTCGGCTCAAATGGCGCTCGTTACTGTTGTACTTTGCGACAAGCAACAAAGATATTCATCCAATGCGTCTTGCGTTTGCGATAACACGCTACTTGCGGTCAATGTCAGCGTCGTACGGATCGGCACCCCCGCCTGATCAAGCATTCTCGCCACCCAGCTATTGCAAGTGTTAGTCATGTAGTAATTGCCTTCGCCGATATAAAACCAACTGCGGCCATAGAGGCCTGGGCGGGTTTTAGTTGGAGCTCCATGCTTATTTTTAGCAAAGCTGGCAGCGATACCATCCAGCAGATGCTCAATAGCCTGGTGCGAGAGTTTCAGTTCAATCACTTCACTCTGGGGAAAATAACTCGCTGGCTCGGTTGGCAACGACACCACATGCATCACGCTCTCGGTAGGCCAGAAAATGGCCTGCACAGTAAGGCCGGAAGTGATCTCCTCCGCCTGATAGAAACCTTTATCACCCCAGCCAAATTCAAAATAATTCGCATTGGGCAATTGTTGTTGCAGAAAGTCGAATTTAGCACCAAGCAGATGGCTAGGCACAACAATCCCAGTATGCCAACCATGGCCAACCACATAAATCGATGTGGGGATCTCATCGTGTTCCGGCAGATAGCGCCACGAGTTAGCGGTACAGCCACCAATAAACAGTGTGAGTAACAAAACGAGTTGCAGGCGTATACCTTCACCAAGATAAGACAACAACGGCTGCTCTCCTTGCAAGCAGTTAAAAATTTCAGGCTCGACAGCCCGGCGATACTCAGTAGTAACGCAGCAAACCGCTAGATGGGGCTAATGAGTCACCTTTACTAAAGTACGCTATTGAACACAATCTTACGAAATTGAGCCGCCCAAAGGAGGATGGTAAGCGCAAAAGAGTTGACTGGTAGCTGGGGCGCAACGGCAATTACACGACATTTACTCGGTATGAACAAGAGAGCGCTACACAGGAGTCATTGGCTTGGGGTGCCACACTCATCATCCGCTAAAGCGAACCGGCGATAACCCCCAGCAAGTCGCTCAGCCCGTTCTATGCAGCGCCATTCTGATAGTGATACACCACCCGCGAGGTAACATTGCACAGCAGCTCATAGCCTAGGGTGCCAGACAGCGCGGCGATCTCATCTACTGACAGTTCGCTGCCCCACAATACCACTTCATCACCTTCGCTAATCTCTGCATCACCGATATCAACGGTGATCATATCCATAGAGACTCGACCCACGATCGGGTAACGCACGCCGTTAATTAATACCGGAGTTTGGTTAGGGACATGGCGGGGATAACCATCACCATAACCCATGGCGACAACGGCCAAGCGCGTGTCTTGCTCTGCTGTCCAGCTGGCACCATAGCCGACCGCACCACCGGCTTTTAGATCTCGCACAGCGATCACCCGTGATTTAAGGGTCATTGCCGGTTTTAGACCTAACGAGGCAGCACTGCGCCCTGCAAAGGGGCTGGCACCATACAACATGATGCCGGGGCGTACCCAGTCACGTTGCGCTAGCGGTTCATTGATAATGGCAGCGGAATTAGCCAGAGAGCATAAAGGTTGTTTAGATAGGCCTTGGCAACACCGTTGAAACTCAGCTAGCTGTGCTTGGGTTTGACCGGTTTCAGGCTCATCGGCACTGGCGAAATGGCTCATCAAAACGATCTCGTTGACCGATGGCGTTTGCAGCAGACGCTGATAAAAATGCTGAAACTGCTCCGGCTCCACACCTAAGCGATGCATCCCGGTATCAACTTTCAGCCAAACAGTGACCGGCTGATGCAGATGCGCCCGTTCCAAGGTTTCAAGTTGTGACAAACTATGGACACCGAGCTGACAGCCGTGGGCAGCAGCCACCCCCAATTCACCGGGATCAAACACTCCTTCAAGCAACACAATAGGCAGTTCAATACCGCCCTTGCGCAGTTTCAACGCTTCTTCTAATCGTGCCACAGCAAAGGCGTCGGCCTGTTCCGCCAAGGCTTCCGCCACAGCCAATGCACCGTGGCCGTAACCATTGGCCTTGATGACCGCCAATACCTGACTATGGGGAGCATACCTACGCACCTGCGCCATATTGTGGCGCAAGGCATCGAGATCAATAACAGCGTGGGCGGTGAGCAAGTGTTACAGCTCCTCTGGCTGAGGGCCTGCGTAATTGTCGAAGCGCGAAAAGTGGCCTTGGAAAGTAAGCCGCACACGACCAATAGGGCCATTACGCTGCTTACCAATGATGATCTCTGCGGTCCCTTTATCAGGACTGTCATCGTTGTACACTTCATCACGATAGATAAACATAATCAGATCGGCATCCTGCTCAATCGCACCCGATTCACGCAAGTCGGAGTTCACCGGCCGTTTGTCGGCCCGTTGCTCCAATGAACGGTTTAACTGAGACAGCGCGATCACTGGCACGTTCAACTCTTTCGCCAGCGCCTTCAAAGAGCGCGAGATCTCCGCGATCTCCAAGGTTCGGTTTTCACTCATGCCCGGCACCTGCATAAGCTGCAGGTAATCGATCATGATCATACTTAAACCACCGTGCTCGCGGGCAATACGCCGCGCTCGGGAGCGCACTTCGGTGGGCGATAAACCGGAAGAGTCATCGATATACATCTTCCCCTGTTCCATCATCATCCCCATGGTCGAGGAGATGCGCGCCCAATCTTCATCTTCCAACTGACCCGTACGCACTCGGGTCTGATCGACGCGGCTAAGGGAGGCTAACATACGCATCATGATCTGATCTGAGGGCATCTCTAACGAGAAAATCAGCACCGGCTTATCATTCATCAATGAGGCGTTTTCACACAGGTTCATCGCAAACGTGGTTTTACCCATGGAAGGACGGGCAGCAACAATAATCAGATCCGAACCTTGGAAGCCACTGGTCATTTTATCCAGATCAGAGAAGCCCGATGACACGCCGGTAATACCGTCGTGGGGGTTATTAAACAGCTCTTCGATTTTGGAGACAGTTTTGCCCAAAATCGAGTTCAGATCCTGCGGGCCCTCGTCACCCTTATTGGCACGACGTTCAGCAATGGCAAACACCTTCGACTCTGCCAAGTTCAACAGTTCGGCGCTATCGCGACCTTCGGTGTCAAAACCCGCTTCTGCGATCTCATTCGCCACGCTGATCATTTCGCGGACCACAGCACGCTCGCGAACAATCTCGGCGTAGGCGTTAATATTGGCGGCACTGGGAGTGTTCTTGGCCATCTCTCCCAGATAGGCAAAACCACCCGCTTCTTCCAGCAGGGTTTCATTTTCCAGCGTTTCGGAGATGGTCAACAGGTCAATGGGCTGGCCGGTTTCCACCAGACGCGCCATCGCTTCAAAGATAAGACGGTGCGAACGCTGATAAAAGTCAGCAGAGCCAACGCGCTCGGAAACACGATCCCACGCTTCATTGTCCAGCATCAGGCCGCCGAGGACAGACTGCTCTGCTTCCAGCGAGTGCGGCGGCACTTTCAGTGCCTCTACTTGCCGATCACGTTTGAAGTCTTTACGAAAGTCGCCTTTCATCGCCGACGTCGGTTTCATCGCCATGTGCTTTACAACCTGCTTTTATGGGGTCGGCTATTATCACCCATAGTGGGGGGCGAGATAAAGCAGGTATATCTAATCTGGATCACGCGAGGTTTTAAAAGCCGATTATTCACCTTATCAACTGCGGTATACTTCCCGTCAGGCTGTGACTTAGCCACTCCAGAGAGAAAACTAAAAAAAAGATAGGATCCAAGATGAATAAGGGCGTGATTATCGGTTTGAGCATAGTGCTGTCAGCCTGTGCATCTACCACCCCCGAGTCAGATAGCAGCAATACGCTCGCTCCACCGAGCAAGGTGACCCAAGCGGCACCGCCAACACTGTCCCCCGGCGCACCTCTGACATTAGAGCAGATCATGGCGCATCCAGACTGGATGGGAAACAGCCCGGTATCACCACACTGGGACAGCAACAGCAAGCAGATCTATTACCAACAGAAGATCGCCGGTAGCGAACAGTACCAACTGTTGCAGCACTCACTAACCGAGACTGGCAATGGCCAGATGATTCCGCTAGGCGAGCAATACAAGGTGGGTCATGGCACCGGGGTAACCAACGCAGATAACAGCCACCGCGCCTATATCTGGCAAGGTAATCTACTGCTGGAAACACTGAGCGATGGCAAGATAACGGTGCTAACCCAGAGCAGTGAACAAGATGCAGCACCACAGTGGTTAAACAGTGGCTTGTTAGCATTCCAACGTGGTAGTAACTACTTTTTTGTAGATATTCACACTGGCCATATTCGCCAATTAACTGATCTGCGTTTAGAGGAACAACCCGAAGCGGTGCCTGAGCCAGCCGATCATATAGCGCGTGAACAGCACAAGCTGATCGCTTATGTGGCTTTGAAGCAGCAGCGCGCCGCGGAAAAAGAAGCTCACCAAAAAGCTCGGCAGGCAGCCGATCCAACCAGCAATGTGTCACCCGTTTATCTGGGTAAAGATCAACGTATCGTTGCCAGCAGCCTCTCTCCCAGCGGTGACAAAATCATTCTGGTGCTGCAAGCCGTACAGTCACCGATGGAAGGCAATATTATGCCTAACTACATCACAGACGATGGTCGCATTGAGAGCGTCAAGGTGCGCGCCCGCGTACATGACGAAGTGGCTCCCCAAAACCAGTTTATGTTGCTTGACCTCAGCAACAACGAAATCGAAAAACTGGATACCAGCCTGCTACCTGGATTGGGAGATGACGTACTCGCTGCCGTACGCAAAGAAAACCAGCAACGCTATGGCGATGATTATCAGCCACCAGAGGAAGATAAGGGACGCAACTTGTCATTGATCGACGACTGGTACTGGTCGCAGTCTGCCATTCAGTGGAATAACTCAGGTTCTGAAGTGGCACTGATGCTCACCACATGGGATAACAAAGACCGTTGGTTAACCCGTCTGGATTGGCAAAACAAGCGCTTAGACAGTGTTCATCACCTCCGCGATGAAGCCTGGATTAATTATAAGTTCAATAGCTTTGGCTGGCTCAACACCCGCGACGATCTTTACTTTTTGTCGGAACAGAGTGGCTATTCACAACTCTATCTTGTTACCCCAGGTAAGCGGGCAAAAGCACTAACCAAAGGTGAATTTGAGGTTGATGAAATCACCCTCACTAAAGACGATGGCTACATCTACTTTCAAGCCAACGTTAAGCATCCAGGAATTTACGAGATATACCGCGTCGCTCTGACTAATGGCAAGGTGGAGGCGCTGACCAATTTGGCAGGCAATACTCACTACTTGCTAAGCCCGGACGAGTCACTGTTATTACTGACTCATTCAAAGTTGTCGCAACCTAATGAGCTTTATCTGCAAGCCGCAAAAGCGGGTGCCAAAGCGAAACGACTCACCCATACGGTCAGCAAAGCATTCAGTGACTATCCATGGACCATCCCCGATGTCGTGGCAGTGCCTTCCAGCCATACTGAGCAGCCGATTTATGCCAAGGTGTATTACCCCAAGGGCTACGATGCCAGTAAAGCGAACAAGTACCCTGCGGTGATCTTTAATCATGGCGCTGGTTACCTGCAAAACAGCGATCTAGGCTTCTCCGGCTACTTCCGAGAGTTCATGTTTCACAGCATGTTAGCGCAACAGGGCTACGTGGTGATGGATATGGATTATCGCGCTTCTGCCGGTTATGGCCGCGACTGGCGTACGGCGATCTATCGCGATATGGGGCGTCCAGAAACTGAAGATCTGGCCGATGGGGTGGCGTGGATGACAACCCATGCCAATGTCGACAAGCAACGTGTAGGTACTTATGGCGGCAGCTACGGCGGCTTTATGACCTTTATGGCGCTATTCACTCAACCGGATCTGTTCCAGTGTGGTTCAGCGTTGCGTCCCGTCAGCGACTGGGCTCACTACAACTACGGCTATACCTCAAACATCCTGAATACGCCGCAGATTGATCCATTAGCATACGAGCGCAGCAGCCCAATATACTACGCCGAAGGCCTGACTAAACCCTTATTGATTAACGCACCCATGGTGGATGACAACGTATTCTTTCAGGATGTGGTTAGGTTAGTGCAACGACTCATTGAGCTTGAGAAAGAGGATTTTGAAACCGCCATCTACCCGGTAGAGCCACACGGTTTCCGTCAACCTTCCAGCTGGCTGAATGAGTATCGCCGGATCTATCACCTGTTTGGCGAATGCTTAGCCACTAAGTAGTCATTATTGCATTAGCAAAAGTCACCGTCTTCGGTGGCTTTTTCGTCGTATGCCATACATCAGTGATTGAGACTGACCAAGGCGAACAGGCGCTCTATCGCACCTATTTTCGCGACTGTTGCAACGCCTCTATTTCGCCCCACAGAGTCTCGGCCTCAGCACTGATCATCGAATAGCTCATGATGTCGCCGCGACGCTGTGCCAACATTGCTGACTCCAACATGCTGTTGTAGCGCTTTTTCATTCGTTTAACGGGGTCTGGTCGTAAAAAATTAAGCATAACGGGCTCCTCGCTTGGTCATGACTTGATATACGCAAGCAAACCCGTTCTGGTTCATTGCGGTCAAAACATGAGCCTAATACAGAAGGATGACGTTTTTGTTACGCTGCAGATATGTTCAGGGGGGAGAGCAAGTCACAGCGCGGGAGCGAATTCATAACCAAGAATCCACTCCAACGCGAGACAAAAGCGGCTAACTAGCGAACCAGGTAAGCGTAAGCCGCAGCAAAGGCATGCTCTTGGAACTGCTTCAATCCGGTCGCTTTAAAATCGACAGGCATCGGATGACGCTTAATGGTTTCTTTAATCTCGGTTGCTGAGATCAGATCAACGCCGAGGCTTTCAATTAACTGGATGGTCGCTTCCAATTTAAAACTAACTGCGCCACCGGCGAACTTACCTTTAGTGATGCGCTCCTTAATCACCACATGGCTGACTTTGTAGTCTTCCATCAGCTTGGCAAAAGCAAACTGAAACTTTCGCACCTCTTCGGTGGTGGTGGATTTGGAGATAGCTAAACGGGTAGTGCGGCAATCAGGGATCTCAAATAACCCTTGCTCCAAAGACATCAAACACAAAATGGCTTCGCTGCCCTTCAACTCAACACCGCATACTTTCATCTGACACCTCAATTCAACTTCGACGAGCGAAGGAGTGTAAATACACGCCTTTAATGCCGCATAGTGTATGTGAATTTGAGGCGTTACGCAGAATTTTAGCGATAGTCGTAAAGATATTTCAGGTCGCGCTTACTTCCAGCCGTTTTGCCACCGGCGATTATCGTAAAGCTCCTGCCAATCAACGCTGACCTCATGGTGAGAACCAACCTCTTCCATGGTGCAAAATTCAATGGCCCCCGCTTCATCCATCACCACATCTGTCACCACGTAATGATTTCGGCGCCGTCCGGAGCCAACCGCGGTCCATTTGGTCATACGTAACTTTTCAGGGTCAAAGCTGTTCATCAAAAGATCCTCCCCTACATATATTAGCTCAAGCTGACACAACACGATGGCTGTCATACCTGATAATTAAACGTACAGTGAGATCATCTGGATCAATTTAACCAAACTCGTTTGGCAGGAATCGGAAGGGGAAACAAAAATCAGCGCAGTGAGTCAGCCGCTCAGCCAGAATGCCGCTTAAACAGCGAACGTTTCTGCCAGTGGGTGCCATCATAATCCCGGGTGGTGGTCGCCCCTTGGTTGATCCACAAGGTATGGCGATTAAACATCAGATCGGGTGCGTAATGGTTGGCTAAAATTGCTTTCGGGTAGTGGCGCCATGCTGCATGCTTACGTTTGTCGGTCGCTTCCAATAAAAAGGCCTCACCCTCGTTAAAAGCAACCACCCAAGCATGTCCCTCATTGCGGTATTTACCCATCACGACGCGGGCATCGATACCACTTTCAATCAACCAATCGGCCAACAGCAACGCATGATCTTCGCAATCACCACGGGTATATAGATAGGACTGTGCCGAATTCTGCCATAGATCTTGTTTACGATACTGTTGGCTATCTAACTGATAAGTTTTACGACTGGCCACGGTATACAACGGCACCCATAACTTATCCGTCACAAACGGCGCATACCCCACCAGATAGCTGTTCACAAAATGATGCCGATTGTCTAATCCCTGCGCCGTGGCGGTGCTGTAGCCGTCAGCTTCAAAACGCCAGAGATAAGTGGCCTCTGCGCTATTTCCCGCTTGCCGCATTTGTGCGCTGATATCGTCCTCATAGATCCGCCGACCATTGCTTAACACCTGTACCTCTCCGCGCTGACGACGGCTATCGAGCAGATCTGGTGGGATAGTGCTGACAGCCAGCTCCATCTGTTGTCCTAACTGACGGGCGAAATGGCTATCCAGACTAGTTGCGCCGTTTGGCTGCCACCAGACAATGCCGCAGCAGATCAACAGCAGCGCTAGCAATGGCCAATAATCTTTCATCGAACGAACTGTGCCATTAGCCTACGATTTCAATCCAAATGAGATGATCAAAGCAACAAACAGCAGAATAGTCGAAGCAAAAATAGCTACCGCGACATTACCCTCCTTCAACTCCTGCTCAATATCGATGTTTTTGAGCAACTTACTGTCGATAAAACGCAGCGCCATCACCCCCACCAGCAAAGAGACCAAGGTGTAGATCAGATTGATCGCCAGATTAAAAAATGTCGCTGCCAGAAATTCACCACCCATTACCACTCCTTAGTTTACACCTGGACTTCCCAGCTAACGCATTGAATATCCATTGTAATTATCATTGGGGCATTTCGAATGCCGTTCATTAAACCTTACCGGCAGCCATACACCAAGCGTTAAGCTCACACTTCATTCAGTGCGAAATAGAAAACACGCTGATAGTACAAAATAACAACCATTTACAATTTGTTAACTTGTTATCGGTTTTGTCGCGTTATTATGTAAAGGACTTAATTTGGACGATACTGGCTTATGAACAAGAAATGGTTGAAATGGGTGGTTCCACTGGCAGTACTTGGTGCAGGTGCAGCAGGTATGATGGCGATCGGTGCCACAGCGCAGAAATCGGAAGAAACAGCCGCCGTAGACACTCGCCCCACGGTCAGTATTCAAACCCTAGAAGCTATCGACTTCCAAGTAAAAATAGCCAGTTACGGTGAAGTGAAGCCGTTAGAAAGCACCATGCTTGCTGCACAGGTTTCTGGCGAAGTAGTCAATTGGAATCCAAATTTCACTGCTGGCGGCTTGGTAAAACGCAACGACATCCTGTTCAGTATTGAGAATGATAACTACGAGGTAGCCGTGCTGCAAGCCGAGGCTAATTTGAGCCGTGCCCGCGCCGCACTGATCGAAGAGCAAGCCAAGTCTCAAGTGGCACAAACCGAAGCGAACCGGATGAAAGACCGTAAGGTCTCCGACCTTTACCTGCGTAAACCGCAAGTGATGAGTGCCAAAGCCGATGTACAATCCGCCGAAGCTGCGCTAAAGCTAGCCCGCCGCGATCTGGAGAACTGCGAAGTTCGAGCACCTTATGATGCCTTGGTGATCGAACGGGATCTGGGTGCTGGCCAATTCGTCAATGTTGGCGACAAGGTTGGCGAGTTAAGCAGCATCGAAAGCGCCGAAGTGGTGTTCCCTATTCCTGGTTTTGACAGTGCTTTCCTACCTAACGAACTGACAGGGCGCATCGCCACAGTGATGACCAAAGGACGTATGCCGGTCGTTCGCCAAGCCACCATTGATCGCGACCTCGGCATTGTCGATAACGCCACCCGCATGGGGCACCTTGTCGCCCGTATCGATGATCCATACAGCCTCAACAGTGACGCTCCGAAGCTGAAGTTTGGCAGCTATGTTGAAGTGGCCTTCGATGGCATCGTGCTATCAGGGGTTTATCAGGTATCACAAGATCTGATCAGCAATCGTACTGCTTGGCTACTCGACGCAGAGAATAAATTACAGCCGGTGCAGGTCGATGTACTCAGAGAAGAAGGCGAAACCTTCCTCGTTAGCGCCGGACTCAACGATGGCGACAAACTGGTACTGACACTACCCGAATATCCCCAAAAAGGGATGGAAGTGAAGCTCAGCGAGACCGCAGTAGCTGCGGTTGCCAAGGCGGAATAAAGGGGCGAAAGCGATGTCTGCAACACAACAAGAGCCCAAGCAAACCGGCTTAATCGCCTATTTTGCCAACAATTCTGTCGCCGCCAACCTGATGATGTTTTTTATCCTCATCATGGGGGTGATCAGCTATTTCACGATTCAACGGCAGATGTTTCCCAACATCGAGATCAACTATATCCGTGTGACGGCAGACTATTTGGGGGCTTCACCACAGGAGATCGAAGAGAACATCCTGATCAAGATCGAAGAATCGCTGAAGGATGTCACCGAGATCAAGCGCAGTATCTCCCGTGCCCACCGCAATGAGGGCACTGTTACCTTGGAGATCTATCCTGATGAAGAACTAACCGATGTGCTGGATAAGGTCAAACTACGGATAGACAGTATTGCCACTTTTCCTGCCGAAATGGAGCCGGTCACCATTTCACAGATCGAGTTCCGTCAGGACATTATCGAAATGTCACTGGTGGGTGATTACCCGCTCACCGAGTTGAAACCGGTGGCCCGTGAAATTAAAAATGAACTGCTGCAGCTAAGTAACGTGTCGCTGGTTGATTTCAGTGCACCGGAAGATGAGATCGCCATCGAGATCCAACCAGAAGTACTGCGTAAATACGATCTGACCCTGCGTCAGGTCAGTGATGCCATTAGCCGTTACTCGGCAAACTTCTCCGCGGGTCAACTGCGTACAGATTCAGGCATTGTATCGGTACGTATCGAAAACCAGTTTTACAGTGGTGAAGAGTTCCGCAATATCCCAATTAAGATCGGCGCCAACGGTGCCAAAGTGTTACTCAAGGATATCGCCACCATTAAAGATCAGTTCACCGAAGGAGAGCGCTACTTCAAGTACTCAGGTGAAAACGCGATATTTATGTCGGTCAATGCCACCAAAGATCAGAACATGGTGCCGGTCGCCGAGTCAGTCAAAAGCTTTATTGAAGCGCGCAACAAAACCCTACCACCAGGTATGGAGATCAAGATATTGGTCGACATGACTTACTACTTGAATGCCCGCCTCGATATGATGTTGAAGAACCTGTTGCAAGGTTCGCTGCTGGTCGCGCTGATGTTAACCATCTTCCTGCGCTTTCGTTTGGCGTTCTGGGTCATGGTTGGTTTACCGCTCTGCTTTCTCGGCGCGATGATGCTGATGCCAGTGTTTGGCGTCAGCATTAATATTCTTTCGCTGTTCGCCTTTATCATGGTGTTAGGGATCGTCGTCGACGATGCCATTGTGATAGGAGAAAGCGCCTACTCCGAAGTAGAAAAACATGGCGGCGGCGTCGAGAACGTCGTGCGCGGAGCACGCAAGGTAGCAACTCCGGCCACCTTTGGCGTACTGACCACCATCGCGGTGTTTGCGCCGTTCGTGATGGCGAGTGGTCCAGAAGGGGCATTCTTTTACAACATCGCCGTCGTGGTGATCTTGTGCCTGATATTTAGCTTAATCGAGTCCAAGCTGATCCTACCGGCACACATTGCCCACACCCATTTTGCGCCAGTGGATGAGAACAGTTGGCGTGCGCGCTTTAATCGTCGCTTTTTTGGTTTTGTAAATGGCCCCTATCGCCGCTTTGTAGTGCAATGTACCGAGTGGCGCTGGGCGGTGTTTTGCGGCTTTATCGCCCTGCTAGTCATCAGCTTTGGCTTAGTGCAAGCCAATCACGTGCGCTTTGTGCCCAGTCCGAAAGTACCTCACGATTTTCCCAGCATCTCCATTGAGATGAATGAGAACGTCTCAGATCAACAGACAATTGACGCCCTGCGCACCATAGAATCTGCGATTCTGGCAATCGAAGCGCAAACCGAAGCCGATTACGGCCAAGGCATGATCCGCGATATTTTGGCCTTTAATGAAAGCCGTTCAGAAGCACGAATAGTGGTACCTCTGGTGGATGAGGAGCTACGCCCTTACGACACCTTTGAGCTGGCCCGACAGTGGCGCGATGCGATCCCGTCGATCCCCGGAATGAAATCCTTCGTCGTGCAGGATGACGTTAACGGCGGCAATGATGATGGCGAATTTGGTTACCTACTCTACGGTTCCGATATCGCCACACTCAATGCTGCTGGCCGTGAATTTATCGCCATGTTGCAGTTGCAAGAAGGCTTATTTGATATCAGCTCCACCATCGATCCGGCAAGTAAAGAGGTGCAGCTTAGTATGCGCCCAGTCGCTTACGACTTAGGATTAGATCTGGTCTCTATCGCCAGTCAGGTGGGTGCCGGCTTCTATGGTGGTGAAGCTCAGCGCGTACTGCGTCACGGTGAAGAGGTCAAGGTGATGGTGCGCTATCCGAAACTGACCCGCGAAAAGTTTGCCGAGCTGAAATACGCAGTGATCACCACGCCGTCGGGTGAAGAGGTGATGCTAGGTGACGTCGTCGAACTGACGGAAAAACCTGGTATCAGCTACATCCGTCGAGAAGGGGGTTTCCGCAGTGTTTATATCTGGGGCAACATCGATGAAGAGGTGGTTGAACCCAACGAGGTGGTAGCTACCATCGACGACAACCTGATGCCGGAACTGCAAGCCGACTTCCCTAGTATCAAAACCGAACTCGGTGGCTCGGTAGAAGAGCAGCAGGCACAACAAAGTGAACAGATCCTGTTCTTTATCGCCGGTATGTTACTGGTGTATGTGCTACTTGCTGTGCCACTGAAAAGCTATGCCCAGCCACTGATCATTATGTCGGTGATCCCGTTCAGTTTAACAGGGGCGATCTGGGGGCATTTCTGGTTTGGTATTGATCTGAGCATGATGTCGACCTTCGGCCTGATCGCTGCCGCAGGTGTCGTGATCAACGACAGCCTGGTGATGACAGATTACGTCAATCAACGTCGTCGAGCTGGCGCAAAAATCAGAGAAGCGGTTATTGAAGCTGGGTGTGCGCGCTTCCGCGCCATCACACTGACCTCTATCACCACTTTTGCCGGTGTATTACCGATTATGTTCGAAACCAGCCTGCAAGCCCGTTTCGTTATTCCGATGGCGGTAGCGCTGGGCTTCGCCGTGATGTTCGCCACCATCATCACCCTGATACTGGTACCTTGCATGTACCTGATGCTGGATGATTTGGCGGCTATATTCCGCGGCATATTTAGGAAGCTAGGCTGGAAACGACGCGGTGCGCAAATCGAGGAGATGTTAGAGCCAGTCGAGGAACTGTTAGAGCAAAAGTAGAAACAGCTCACCAAAGATAGTAATTCAAAGGCCCTGCACTTAGCTGTGCAGGGCTTTTTTTGCAGTGAAAAAATAGATAAACAACACGCAAGAACCCAACGACTTGTATGCTTCGATTAGTAATAACAGCTAAACCGACTACCCAGATTCACGGCCTCCCTATGATCTCGATCAGTCTCACATTTTTACTGCTAAATTAGCTATAGACAGGGCTAAATGTTAACCGTATGTTAGATCACACTTTTTACCCAACGGAGGCAATTTCACTTATTAGTCCTTTAGCTTGACCCTACTGAAAACTAATAAAGATCAGCAAATTAAACTGCTGACAGATAAAAGAAATAAGGATATTTATGACATCAATTGAGTCGACCCTCGGTCGCTATCGCTCCCCTACAAAGCCTCTTTCCAGTCTGCTTGCTCGTGTCGCCTTTATCATTCTATTCGTTATCTTATTTGCACTATTCAGCATGGGCTTAGTACGGCTGTATGCGTTAGGTGAATACGCCGTTGCAATCGTTTGTCTCATTATTGGCCTATCAGCCAGCTATGTAACCCTGAATAAACGCCTAGTGGCGTGGCGCTTTCTATACCCTGCACTGCTGCTCATCTTTCTGATGATGCTATTCCCCATCGTTTATTCCGTGGCCATCGGTTTTACTAACTACAGCAGCAAAAACCTACTGACTTACGAAAGGGTTGTGAATTACCACTTAGAACAAACCTACGCAGAGAAGAAGCAACGATTCAAATTCCAGCTCTATCAAGCTGATAACCAGTACCAAATCACACTCAATGATGGCAGCGGACTTTGGTTGCAAACGCCACTTCTAACCCTTAATCAGCCCCTTGATAAAGCCACAGAAGCAGGGCCTAAACGAGCCATTCCGCTGGCCGTTATATCCGCCGCGCCATCTGGCGAGCCTTTGGCTATGCGTGACGTCATCAAGCTCAAAGCCCAGCTAAAAATGTTAGCTCTCACCCGTGACAATGAACCTGATCTGATGATGTATGGTTTCCGCGAGTTTCTGCCGCTGCTACCACGCTATGAAATCAAGCAGCCCGACAACTTACCCATGGCTGAACGTCCCAACGAATTTTTGTATGACAATCAGGACAAGCGCTATCTGCAAGCAGACTTCAATAATGGCTTCTATACCTACCTGAATGACGCGGGTGAAATGACAGAAAAGACCTTGAGTCCTGGCTTTGTTACCCATGTCGGTTGGAAAAATTATCACACAATCTTTGCCATGGATGAGGACAGAAAAAACCTTGCCAAAGTGGCATTGTGGACCGTCAGTTTTGCCCTATTGACCGTATTAATGCAGTTCAGCCTAGGTATGCTTTTGGCCTCATTGCTAAATTGGCATCGCGTTAAAGGCCAACGTATCTTTCGCACCTTGTTGTTAATTCCGTTCGCCGTGCCTGCATTTATCTCCATCATGATTTTTCGCGCCATGTTCAATAGTGAATTTGGCGATGTAAATGCATTGCTAGAGTTCCTGTTCGGCATGCGCTTTGAGTGGTATTTCAATCCTTGGTTAGCCAAACTACAGGTACTGCTAGTGAACCTCTGGTTGGGGTTCCCCTACTTTATGCTGCTGGCAATGGGGATGTTGAAATCTATCCCGAGCGATCTTTATGAAGCTGCCAATATGGATGGCGCCGGCACCTGGTATAAATTCCGCTTTATCACCCTGCCAATGATCATTAAACCCTTGACGCCACTGCTGATCATGTCTTTCACTTTTAATTTCAATAACTTTCTTGTCATCGCGTTGCTCACCAGAGGTGGCCCGCGAATGGATGATGCCACGGTGCTCATCGGTGAAACCCAGTTACTGATCAACTATATCTATGATCTCGCCAATGGTTCGGTGCTGGGTTATCAGGCCTATGGCCTCGCCAGCGCACTCTCAGGGTTCCTATTTCTTGTCATTGCCAGCATCAGTCTGTGGCAATTCTGGCTCACCCGCGAAAAGTCCCCCCGTTCAGAGCTACAGGAGCATTAATCATGGCGATAGTTGAAGCAAAAAATACACGTTACCGCGTCTGGCTTACCTACCTGTTCCTGGCGCTCTTTATTGCCGGCATGATGTACCCGCTACTGGCGATGATTTCCATCTCCTTTAGAACAGGGAACCTGCTGAATGGCTCGCTGATCCCGGACAATCCCAGCCTGGAACATTGGCGCCTGGTATTCGGCATCGGTTCGGAGGAAGAACAAAAATGGTTTAAGAATTTTCCCGTACTGCTTTGGACGTGGAACTCAATTAAGATCGCTTTTATCACCTCTGCCATCAGTATTGTATTTTCATCCATGGCGGCGTATGCCTTTGCTCGAATGAAATTTATAGGCAGTAAGTGGTTACTGACATCACTGCTAATTATCGGGCTATTTCCAGCGCTAACCGGCATGGTGGCAATCCGTATCATGCTAGAAAAGATAGGCTACTTTATTCCGGCTCTCGGCTTTGATACCCATGGTGGCTTGATCTTGCTGTACCTGAGCGCCGTACTCGGCGAAATTTGGCTAATCAAGGGTTACATCCAATCACTGGATCCGGCGCTGGAAGAAGCGGCCACCATGGATGGCGCTCGCCGCTGGCAAACCCTGCGCTATATCGTATTACCGCTGTGTTTGCCTATTCTGGTGGTCACTTTTATTCTCAGCTTTATCGCAGCGTTTGGTGAATATGCCTTTGCCAATATGATGCTTTCTGATCCTGAAAAATATACCTTAGCACTGGGCATGCAGGGGTTCCTGCTAAGAGCCGAGGCTCCGCTTTGGGGAGATTTTGCTGCAACAGCTATCTTTGCCGCGCTACCTATCACGCTGGTATTTTTAATTGGCCAAAAATGGCTGATCGGTGGGCTAACCTCGGGGAGTGTTAAGGGTTAAGTTGTATCAATACGTACATCAAAAGTGCGCGAGAAATTGGGGAGCGGTTAATTCAACGCTCCCCCTTCTTCCCCTAAAAGGGAGAAAAGTACCAAGATAGATCAGGTGTCTAACGCCAATACCACTTCCGACACCGCCACACAGCAGCAGGGCAACACTTCACCAGAGGCTTTTTTGTGCGGTAATCTAAAATACATAAGACAACCTCGACAGGAGGTATGTCGACATTGTCTTAGCTGTTACGCACAATTGATTTCAAATAGATTTAAAATCCCTAAATTCCGCAGCGCCTAATACTCTCCAAATTTTTCAGCGAACTGCAATGCAATAGACGACTCAAGGCCTTTCAAAACTTCATTATCATTGAGCAGATCAGAGAGTGTATCTTCATCTACTGCATCATCGTCCAAGTCGTTGATATAGGCTATGTAGTGACGCAGTGCATCAAGAATAAGGGTTACATCTGAGCAGGGAAGCTTTAAATCCAGGGTTTCCATTATCGACTCCTTATGAAATTCGTTGGGCATGTTCACGCACCTGATCCATTAGCGCATGGAACTCACTTAGTTTCATGGTGACATTCGGTGCCAACATATAGTGGTTTTCGCGCCCAGGACGCTTATCTATGACCAGCTTAACCCCTTGAGGTAGCGGTGTGCCTTTGGGTAACTTCCATGTTCCCTTTTTGCCACTAGGAACGGATGAAAAAGCGCTGATCCCATTTCCATCAGCCAAAATGTACTTAATACCATTTCTATTTTGAATGATCGCATCTTTCATGGGACGAATATGATCGAACCGCGGGCTGGACGCGTTACCGAATCGATACAGATCCAAAAATAATTCGGTGTAATCAGATATAAAAATTTCTGCTGACGTGAGCACTTAAACCTCCTTGTTAAATTCAAAAACGCCACTCCATGTGGCGATAACAGATGATATCTGCTACTCGTTAAAGGCACAAATTAGCTAGCACTTACTTTCTAACAGTTTATCAGCCAACCTCCAGCACCACCTCGGAAATCGCCACGCAGCAGCATGGCAACACTTCACCTGGATTGACCCAGGCCAGTGGCGCGGAGGTATACGCCACTTCACCCGAGACTCTTTTAGTACGGCAACGTCCACAATAACCTTCGCGACATTGGTACGGTACCTCGATGCCCTCCGCTTCTAGCTGCTCTAACAGGGTATAACCCTCAGCAGCTTGGGTAACGGAGATCTCTGGGCTTTCAAGCTGAACAGCGTCATCACGCTGGGCGTTACTGGGCATGCAGGATACCAGCCCTTTATCTACAAGCTTATTACCAGTGAGTTCGCTCATAGCTCAAAGCCCGCTAACGCATTGGTATCTACGTCACTGTCGATGGCACCGACTAGGTAAGAACTAATTTCAGCTTCTTGCGGCGCAACCTGTACGTTATCACTCACTAACCAGCTATCCATCCATGGCAACGGGTTGGGACGCTGCGGGAAACAAGTTTCGAAGCCTATCGCCTGCAATCTTTGATTGGTAATGTAGTCAACATACTGACTGAGAATGTCGGTGTTCAAGCCGATCATCGACCCATCTTTAAACAGGTATTCCGCCCACTCTTTTTCCTGCTGTGCGGCGTCCTTAAATATTTGGATCACTTCCGGTTTAAGCTCTGCAGCAATCTCGGCCATCTCTGGATCATCCTGACCACTGGCCAGAATATTCAACATATGCTGAGTGCCTGTCAGGTGTAGGGCTTCATCACGGGCGATCAGCTTGATAATTTTGGCGTTGCCTTCCATGGTGGCACGTTCGGCAAAAGCAAAACTGCAGGCAAAGCTGACATAAAAGCGGATCGCTTCCAGCACGTTCACCGACACTAAGGTCAGATACAGTTTGCGTTTCAGGGCTGGCAAGCTGACTTGTACGGGGGTATCACTACCACTGATACGATATTCACCTTCGCCGCCAGTAGCATATAGCTGTGCATGTAAGATCAAATCATCGTAATAATGAGAAACCGCTTCTGCACGAGCAATGATCTGTTCATTGTTGATGATGTCATCAAACACATCCCCCGGCTCTGCCAAAATATTGCGGATAATGTGGGTATACGAACGTGAATGAATGGTTTCACTGAATGCCCAGGTTTCGATCCAGGTTTCGATTTCTGGCAGTGACACCAGTGGCAACAGAGCCATATTAGGTGAACGCCCCTGCACACTATCAAGCAAAGTTTGGTACTTCAGGTTGCTAAGAAAAATATGCTGCTCATGGGCGGGTAACTCGGCAAAATCTTTACGGTCGGTAGAAAGGTCGACCTCTTCCGGACGCCAGAAAAATGAAAGCTGCTTTTCAATGAGCTGCTCGAATACCGGATATTTTTGCCGGTCATAACGGGAGACATTCACGTTCTCACCAAAGAACATATCCTGCTTGAACGTCTCAAATTTGTTTTGATTAAAGCTTTTATAAGCCATTAGTTTGTTCCGCTTTTATTGTTCTGTTTGCGATTCATTTAAATACCCCTCACCCCAGCCCTCTCCCCTTGGAGAGGGGGCAACAGCACAAGCGCACTCCCGTCCGCTTTTCTTGTCTCCTTCTCCCTTGGGGAGAAGGGCGGGATGAGGGGGCTTTTTATCCTTTAAAAAATCCGCTCAGGCTAAATCTTACAAGCGCCGCCTTCACAGCCCTCGTCATCGTTTTCTACAACGGTCGTTTCAGCTGGGCGAGCCTCTCCCATTACTGGCGACTCGTTGGATAAATGCTTGTCCGTCGCACCGTCGCGAGTGTTGTGGTAATAAAGCGTTTTCAGGCCGCACTTATAAGCACTAAGTAGGTCTTGCATCAGCAATTGCATCGGCACTTTGCCTTCGCCAAATCGCGCGGGGTCATAGTTGGTGTTGGCAGAAATAGCTTGGTCGACGAACTTTTGCATCACTCCGACCAACTGCAAATAGCCCGTGTTACTCGGGATATTCCATAGCAGTTCGTAGCTATCACGGAGTGTTTCTAACTCAGGAACCACCTGCTTCAAGATCCCATCTTTCGATGCTTTAACACTGACAAAGCCTCGCGGGGGTTCAATACCGTTGGTGGCATTACTGATCTGAGAAGAGGTTTCAGAGGGCATCAATGCAGTGAGGGTGGAGTTGCGTAGCCCATCACGCAGAATGTCAGCGCGTAGCCCTTCCCAATCACAATGCAGCGGTTCATCGCAGTAACCATCCACATCTTTTTTGTAGTGATCTATCGGCAATTCGCCTCGGGCATAGGTGGTATCAGCAAAGGCATCACAAGCGCCCTGTTCACGCGCTAATTGGTTAGATGCTTGCAGCAGATGATACTGGATCGCTTCAAAGGTACGGTGGGTCAAACCCAGCGCTGAACCATCAGAATACTTCACGCCGTTTTTGGCCAAATAGTAGGCATAGTTGATCACACCCACACCCAGAGTGCGTCGTTTCAGCGAGCCTTGCTGCGCCGCAGGCACGGGGTAGTTCTGATAGGTCAATAAGCTGTCTAATGCACGCACCAATAGATCGGCAAGTGGGGCTAATTCGTCTAACGACTTAAGCGCACCGAGATTAAATGCCGCCAACGTACAAAGCGCGATTTCGCCCTCTTTGTCATTAATATCCTGCAGTGGCGTTGTAGGTAGCGCGATCTCAAGACACAGGTTAGATTGACGTATCGGCGCTTTAGCCGGGTCAAACGGACTATGGGTATTACAGTGGTCAACATTCTGAATGTAGATACGGCCCGTTGACGCTCGCTCTTGTAATAAGCGAGAAAACAGCTCAACGGCTTTAATGGTTTTCTTGCGAACGTTGGTGTCTTGCTCGTATTGCTGATAGAGCTTTTCGAACTCATCCTGATCAGCAAAAAACGCCTCGTATAGCCCCGGTACATCTGACGGACTGAACAGTGAAATGTCCGCATTTTTTAGCAGACGTTGGTACATCAGCCGATTAAGCTGTACACCATAATCCAGATGCCGAACCCGATTCTCTTCCACACCGCGGTTGTTTTTAAGTACCAGCAACTCTTCTGCTTCTAAATGCCAAAGCGGGTAAAACAGCGTCGCAGCACCGCCACGAACACCGCCCTGAGAGCAGCATTTCACCGCCGTTTGGAAGTGCTTAAAGAATGGAATACAACCGGTATGATTGGCCTCACCCCCTCGGATAGATGAACCAAGCGCGCGAATACGTCCGGCATTAATACCAATACCCGCACGCTGACTGACATAGCGCACAATCGCAGAGGTGGTGGCGTTAATAGAATCCAGCGAATCACCGCATTCAATCAACACGCAAGAGCTGAACTGGCGAGTTGGCGTACGCACGCCCGCCATAATCGGCGTTGGCAAAGAGATTTTGAACGTAGACACCGCATCATAAAAGCGACGTACATAATCCAGACGAATGGACCTGTCGTAGTTAGCAAACAAACACGCACCGATCAGCAGATAGAGAAACTGCGGGCTTTCGTAGAACTCTCCTTTCACCCTGTCTTGAACCAGGTATTTACCTTCCAGCTGCTTCACGGCAGCGTAAGCAAAGTCCAAGTCCCGTTGGTGGTCGATAAAACCATCCATCAGGGCGAACTCTTCCATGCTGTAATCCGTTAGTAGCTGGGCATCGTAACGTTGCAGATCCACCAACCGACCCACGTGCTGGTATAGCGAAGGCGGCGTGTATTGGCCATAGGCTTTTTTACGCAGATGAAAGATGTTCAGCCGGGCAGCCAGATATTGATAATCAGGTGTCTCTTCCGAGATCAGATCCGCCGCAGACTTAATCAATGTTTCATGAATATCTGACGTGGTAATTCCGTCGTGAAATTGCAGATGTGCTCTAAGCTCGACTTGAGATACAGAGACAGTATCAAGCCCTTCTGCCGCCCAGGTGAGTACCTTATGGATCTTATCCAGATCGAGCGGTTCATGGCGGCCATCACGTTTGGCAATTGAGATATTTTTGTTATTCACCTTGTCGAACTCCGTAGCGACAAGGCAGGGGAAGGTATGACGCCAGCCATGCTAGCGTTCAGGCGAACAGCCGGGCATGGTCGAGCCACACACCGGATCACCCCGCCCGATGTTTGACGAATCAGTTAGTTGGTGCGAAAAACACACCGCGACGGCAGGTCTCCTGGCTTGTGCGTCTTCGCCTTGACTCGCCTTCCCGGAATCTCATTCCAGTGGCTATTGAGCGTGGCTCTGCACTTACAGTTGCGGGGGCAGCTGCGGAATTATTAGCGAAAAAAACACCACTAATTCACCGCATTCCCTATTAATCCGTGGACATTCTATTGAAGAAGCCCTTGGGAACCGTTCGGCACATATAGTGGTTCAAGAATTGATTTACGTCAACATATAGTGTTTAAAAGGTGATTTGATATACAGAAGTTAAATAAAAAATGAGCATTACAAATGCAAAAATTAGATTTGCTCAATGCTCTCCATTCGGAGAGCATCAACTCACGCTAGGTGTTGACCCCAATATCCCCGTCGGCGACGCAAGGTTTACAGGGTAACCTTCAAAAACTAATTTTTCTTACCCGTGATAGCGCGGAATATGCCACCAATGGCAACTAAAGCCAGCCACCAAAACTTTTTCAACAGCAGCAAAAAACCGGCAATAGCACCCGTTTTCGCCGCCAGTTTGCCGGCAACAAGCGCACCTAAGCCATAAGCTGCTACCTCATCATAGGTGGGGTCAAAATCTTCGTAACGATGACCATCAACGAAGTTCACCATCGCCAGTACGCTATCTAAACTGCCATTGATCTGATCAAGTTGGTTCATACCAGCAACAAAATTCATCTCCAGCACGCCTTTGCGACCTAAGCTGCGGATGCTGTAGTTCAGGGTATGATTGGGATCGTGGTCAAACTCCAGCTCTTTCGCCCAATAGAGTTGATGACGACTTTTGTCGTAGTAAGGTCGAGCTGCCCAACCGACTAAATCAATTGAGCCATAACCTGCTGCTTCGCGCTCACCGCTCTCTGACCGGGTATCCGCCTGCATCTCTTCTAACAGTTCGTCATAATCAATGTTGTAGGCATCTTCATCAGAAACATAACCATCTTCTTCAAATGAGATGACAACCGCCCAGGAATCCTCGTCCAGCGGAGTCTGCCCAGCAGGCAATAACATCCCTAAAGCGCCAGTGCCTGGCGGGTTTCCCCAAGCCTCGCTGAGCACACGCTCGGCATCTTGCGGGTCGAGATAATAGAAATCATCCGACACATGAAGTCGAGCCATACTGCCCGGCAACAGGATCTCGCCGGTTTGCGGATCCAGCGATGATAAGAACTCCGAAGACCATGCCAGATAAGCCTGATCTTCAGCACTCAACATCTCATCTTGAGCAAGCAAAGTGCAGGGTAAAACAGATGCAATAAAACAGAGGGCGGGTATCAATCTCATTTTCAATTCCTTTTTAAAACAGCGAGACAGAAATAGGGTGCCTAAACCCTTAAGTGGATGTTCTGACTAAACAAAAAGCGATGACAATTAGCCACCTGCAGTCGTTTATGCAGCGCAAAACAGGTTAAATTTACCGCAAGAACATGCTAATTAATCTGATTAAAGATAAGAAGTGGGTGTTTTAAGCCTGCTTTTCTAGCAAGAGAACTGGCAAGTGCGATAAATAGAGGGAGAAAACTCCCTCTGCAAGATAGGTATGGCGGGAAAGCCTACTGCAAATGCTCTTTGGCATAGGCATCAAACTCGGTAAAGCCACCAACATGTTCCTGATCGATAAAGATCTGCGGCACCGTTTCTACCGGCTTACCAACCGTTTTTTCTAGATCGGCCTTACTGATCCCCTCTTCATGAATATCGATGTAACGGAACTTAAAGTCGTCACGATCCTCAGTTAACTTCTCCGCTAACTCTTTTGCCCGCACACAGAAAGGACAGCCTGAACGTCCAAAAATCACCACAAACATAATCGTTCCTCGCAATTAACCAATATATATCCAATGACCGCAACCCCCTGTCGGCAAAATATTAACGGCCGTCCTGATCATCGAGAAAATTAGAGAACTCTTTTTCGTATAGATGAAACAGCACCAGGGTAATAGAAAAGATCAGTGGCCCATATAATAGCCCAATCAAACCAAATACCTGTAAGCCACCGAGCAAGGAAAAGAACACCACTACGGTACTCATCGATGCCCCTTGCATAAACAAAGGCCGCAGGAAGTTGTCAATAGAACCAACGACGACAACGCCCCACACCACCATAAAGATGCCCCAGCCAGTCTCCCCTGTGACAAACAGGTAAATCGCGGCGGGTACCCATATTAAGGCGGTACCGACAAAGGGGATCAACGATGCAAACGCCATCATCGTACCCCAGAACAGCGCCGGAAAGCCTGCCATCCATAGACCTATGCCACCAACAAAGCCTTGAGTGATGGCAGTCAACAATGAGCCCAGTAAGGCTGACTTGCTGACCTTTTTAATATCAGCCAACAATGCATCTTCCTGACTACGCGACAAAGGTAATGCGTGGCGGAAAAACCGGATCAACTTTTCATGATCCCGCAGTACAAAAAACAGTACGAACAGCATCAGGGTAAAGTTCAGAAAAAAGGTGGTGATACTGCCCAGCATGGCGGTAGAGATGCCGACAAACTGTTTGCCCATGCCGCTGCCAACATCCAATACTTTAGCTTTAATGGTTTCGGGATGCAGGGCGTCTTCAGGCAGCAGTTGGCCAAGTAGTTGCTTTATCTTGATCACCCAAGGATGACCCAATAGCTGATGGACATTGCCACCGTCAGCCCACTCTCGCACGGTACTGGAATAACTGACGCCCTGTTTAAGGATCGCTATCATCACCAAAATCGACGGAATAAGCAGCACTAAAGAGAGCAACAGACAACTGACAATGGCTGCACTGTTCTTGCGACCATTGAACTTTACGACCAGCCAATCATGGGCAGGAACGGTCAGCATACCGATCAATAAAGCCAAAATAATCGGCTGTATATAGGGTTGGATCAGCGCATAACTCGCATACAAGGCAACCGCTAAAAATATCAACAGCACCAAGCGATTAGAGCGCCCTTCAAATAGGTTTGTCACAGCAACATCCCTGTGAGGAATCAGATAAGTAAAACCACTATAGCGAGCGACCCAAGTCGTCACAATGAGTTAGCCAAGAAGATGGGGCAAAGGTCTCACCCCTTGAGCAAGCTCGAGGTGCAAGTGCACTGAGAACAAAAGAGGGCTTTCAGTATGGCGGAGGAAAAGATAAAGCATTCAGCGGAGCGCAGGAGCGGGAGTGATAAAACGATATTAAGCCGCACTGACAAACAAGGAGTCATCGATTTCAGCCAAAGCCACTTGGATCACCTGCTTGGCTTTACAAGCACAGTTGCCACATTGACTGGCAACGCCCATCGAACGTTTCACATCAGCCAAACGTTGAGCACCGTTTGCCACGGCTTCTTTCAGCTGAGTATCAGTAATGCCATGACAGATGCAAACAAACATAAACGCCTCCAAACTTCGATGAAGGCAAATGTAATCTAAATGCGAATCGTTATCAATGCCATTTTGTTGATTTAGATCAGTCATTGGTTATAAGTCCTGCAAGCAAAAAAGGCAGGGAAGAGCTCCCTGCCTTGTCATCTTCGCAGCCGTTCAACTAGAACTGATAACGGATCACTGCGCGAATATCTTGCGCATTTTTTACCGGTGGCGGCATCCCCATCATCTGGGCCATCTGCCAAGCATCGTCAATACGCATTGGCGTGCCGGTGGCATTGCCAAAGAAACCGTTACTGCCGGTATAGTCGTAATCGATGTAGGTATAACGCAGTTGCAGTGTCAGCGCCTTATCCACCAGCGGTAGATTGTAGTAGGCCTCGTAGGCATCGCCACGTGCGGCGATCTTGGAGCCTATCATGGTGTCTTCACCATAGGTGAACGAGCGCCAGTATTTGGAACCGTGATTGAACTCAAAACCAAACGAGTCATCGTCGAAGAAGCCCGGTACATTGACCCCTAACCAATAGGAATAGCCACGCTCATCTTCTGTTGATCCCAACATCGCCATATCACTGTTGGGATCGGTCTGCGACATAGAAACAGAGGCAAACAGACGGGTGCCGTCGAGGAAATCATTAATAAACTCCCCCACCCCGTTCATCTCGGCTGACAAGGTAACGTTATTCAGATCACCGAAATCATAGAAGGTCTGCTCACCTGTCATCATGATGTCATTCATATCGAGACCAATCATGTTGTTGGCATGATATGCCTGCAGTTTCACATCGTATTGACCGTCGTTATAGGGGGTAAAGATAATGCCCACCATATCAATGTCGTCGGTTTTGTCTGGATCTTTGGCGTAATCGGTTCCCGCTGGACTGAAACGGGAAGTAGCATTGCTCAATCCCCGTCCCGCACAAAATTTCAGAGCATTACCTGTGAGTCCAGTCAGCTCTTCCAACCGCAGATTCAAGCTCAGGCCATCAAACTCGACGTTGATTGAGTGACCCAGCGGTGAGTTGGCTTTGTCGAACCCTTCGCGGTGATTAGCGAGAAAGCCAGTGGTCGAAGGACGCCGACCCAAACTGAATGTCCATGGCAGCTGCTCATTACCGAAGAAGGCATCCCCCAAATAGAGGAAATAGGCTTGTTTCACCTTAATGGTGTTGTCGTCTAAGTTTTCACTCACCACCCAATCAAAATCCGCATAGCCTGATTCGTTACGTTGGTTATGCATGGCGGTATCGCCAAAGGCTTTGTTGTAAGCCAACTGTCCACGAAACAGCAGCTTTTCGTTATACTGATAGCCCATATTCAACCACAAACGATTAGCCAGTAAGTCATCGTTTGAGGCGGTCGAACCATCCGCCAACTCATACTCAATGTTGTCCATCGACACACGATAATCGACACTGAAGTTAAGATGATTTCCGCCAGTTTTTTTCTGTAACTCGCGCACCTGTTGCTTGAGTGCTTCAACATCATCGTTCAGATCCGCCATCGCGGGCATAGAAAGCCCTAACAGCACGGCGGCAGCCACACCAGTTAATCTCTTCATTGGAAAACTCTCTTATTGTTTTTATAGGCCGGCTAGTTGCAGTCAGCTAATTCACCACTGTCAGCCGCATACTTGATGGCAAAATCAGCGACATCCGGGGCGATCTTTTGAAAGGTGTCACTTTCCAAAAACTCTTGTGCTTGCGGGTACTGCTTGGAGAATTTCTTGATGAACTTCTTACCGTCATTTTTAAAGAAGCGCTTCCACTCGACTTTCAGATGTTCTGACGCAAACTCCTGACCATTGATTTCAAAATAGGGACGCAAATACTTGAGGTAATACTTTTTACCTTTATCAGCATCAGCGTGGGCACTGAACGACAGCATCACGGCAATCATTACTAAGACTATTTTTTTCATCTCTTTAACCTCTTAACCAATCACAAATGTATGTTCTATTTCCGGTTCTCAAACACTGCTAAACCTCTTCCTTACCGGTGATCATCGCCCGCAGATGGGAGGAGATCCTTTTACCGAAGGTGATCATGTACAGGTGGATCACCAGAAAACTGAGCAAGGAATAGGCATTAAAGGTGTGTAGCCATGCCACCCAATCAATGCTCTGCAACCAACCGGCCGCGCGTAATTCAGGGAAGAAGAAGTAAAGGCAGCCGGTGGCAACTTGTAACGGCAACAACCCGAACACGATCCCCAGATAACCAGCTCCCTGCAGCGGATTGAACTTCTGTGCCGGTGTCATGTGATGGGGATGTGACTCACCCTTGAATACGCCAAGCAGGTAGAAACGCACGGTGGCGCCAAGTCCCTCCAGTCGCGGCAGATACTGACGCCACTCCCCGGAAGTGAAAATCCAGGTGAATGCCAACACAAGTAACACCGCCCACGAGAAGCCAGCCCAATCATGCAATGACACGGCATCAGCAAAACCAAACAAGCGGAAAAAACCGTGCAGCTCAAATCCGGTCACGATCAGCAGCAACACCATCGCCGCCTGCGCCCAATGCCAGAAACGTTCAAATCTCTTAAAAATGACAACCACAGCACTCATGTTGTTTTCCTGACTCAAGAAGTTTTGGCATTATTAACGGCACGACGCCGTGCCGACAGATAGCGATAGCCACTATGGCCAGCCACACCGAAAAGGCCGCCAAAAATAGCCAGGGCACCGAAGGCGTCGACCAGCGAATGGGAATCTCGTCCCAGCAGGTAGAAATCGTTCAACCCCGCCAAGCGCCCCTGTTGCTGGTGACATTCAATGCAGTCCACCGCTTGCTCACCGGGCGCCACCATATGTTTGATAGGCCAGTAGCCATTGGTCTCGATAAACCCGTAACTGCCACTGAATTCAACATGGTTATTGTCAGCCCCTACCTGCAATGCTCTTTGCCAATCAAATTCAGTCCAAAATGCACCGGAGCTTTTTTTGCCATAGAGCTTGATCGGCAGGATGCGATTAAATTCAGTGTCATAGGGTTGTTTGCCGCGATGGATCTTAAATGGCCAGATGCGGGCATCCTGATCACGGTAGTCACCGGTCGGCGGGTTAATATCAATAGGGGCAGCCATCGGATCGATGACGTCCTGTAGAGTTTTCTGCTGCAGTTCACCTTTGTACCAGCGATACTCTGGCACCACATTTTTACCCCAAGTAAAGGTGCCTTTCTTCGACATATAGCGATGGGCTTCCACACCGTCGAACAGCGCATCTTCAGAGAATGGCTTGCCATCTTTCAGCTGACCCGCGGTGGACCAATCCCAACTCAATTTGGTCAGGTAAGGGCCTCGGGCCATCTCCGGAATATGGCAGGAGGCACACGCTACCTTGGCGGTGTGGTTGTCGAGTTGCCTTTGATCGTGGGGCTTGTTGCCGTGACAGGACTCGCAGGAGAGGTTTTTGCCATCACGCTCGGCGCGTCCCATATCTAATTGGTGATCAACAAATGCCACCTTGCCGTTGTAACGTCCGGCGATCTCATGGCCACTAGTTTTATGACAGGTTTGGCAACTGAAATTGAGCTTGTCACTGCTCATGTGCACATCAAGTTCATGCACTGGGTCAACCAATGACATGTCGGTGTCGCCATGTTTTACACCGTTACCTCCGCCCCCGTTGGCATGGCAAGAGAGGCAATTTTCTCGCTGTGGTTGGCCGACATTCTGTGCCACACGGCGCAGATCCACGGCGGGGATCAGTTGACCACCAATCAAGGTATCTTCGTAGTAAGGGTGGCCAGACATGGCCGCGGATTTTTTATAGGTGCCCGTAGTGTCATGACACACCAGGCAATCGACATTCTCTTCCGCTTCAAAGTCGAATTTATCATTACGCCAACCATAGCCAGCGTGACACTGAGTACAGCTCTCATTACCGCGGGCAGCGACACAATAATTGTTAAAACCGTTCTCGCCTTTGCCTACCATTTTGCCGTCTACTTTCGCAGCCCAACGCCAATGAAATGAGTCATGTACCTGTTCAGCGGCTTCGGTATGGCATTCCAAGCAGGCTTCGGTGACGTCCGGAGCGTAATCAAACGCCTGATCCAGTTGTTCAAATTTGCTGTGATCGGCAGTCATTGCCGCACGAGGTTTTGGCGTACCATCAGCTTGTTCATTGGCCAATACATTGGTTAAAACCAAAAGCAATACGCTGGCAAACAGCAACAACCCTTTAATTTTCATCCCACCTCACCACTCACGATGTCGATATGCTGTTTCTGCGGTGGCTAGGATCGCTACTCAGCAGATAACGATCGGAAAATTAACATGGGGGTTACAAAGGAAAGGCGGGTTGAGATCAATATAAATAGTGAATTGCGTATTTTCTTAATTAATTTATTTCGAATGTGACTTGGTTAACAGCCGTTTATTCGATAGGCAAAGAACGGGGTTGTCGTTAATAACATTTAGGGAGGTGTCATTTCGGGAAAAACAGATGAGTCAGCAGGCATCTGCCTGCGAACTCATCCCCGAATAGGTCTAAGTGAAGCGTTTCGCCAACCACAGTCCGATTGTCATCGCTACGACAAACAGCAGCAGCTGAGTTCCGGCAAAACTGAGGGAGGCTAATGCCGGGCCAGGACAAAGCCCAACCATACCCCAACCGACACCAAACAGGGCAGCACCAGACACAAGGCGACGATCAATCTGTTTGAACGCGGGCAGCTTAAAGCTATCACTGAACAGTGGCTTAGCGGTGCCAGACGAATCATCCGCAGAACGCTCCACTCTCGGTTTAACCAGCAGAAAATACCCAGGCAGATACACTAACAGTGCACCGCCCATCACCAACATCAGTGAGGGATCCCAGTAGCCAAACAGATCGAGAAAACCAAGCACTTTCGTTGGATCCAACATCTGCGAAAATGCGAGACCGACACCAAATAGCAACCCCGCCAACAGCGCCGATAAACATGACTTCATCAGAGGCCTCCAGCAATCACATTGAACTGGTTGATAATCACGACCGTGACGATGGCGCTGACCATGAAGGTGACCGTGGCCACCAGCGAACGCGGTGATAAGCGGCCAATCCCACAGATGCCATGACCCGATGTGCAACCAGAACCCACGCCCGTGCCCAAACCCACCAGCAAACCGGCAGCCATGAGCCAAAGGACGCTATGCTTTGGAAAAATCGGCAATTCACCGCCGGCCAATTGCCACAGCTGCGGACCAAGTAACAAGCCAGCCAAAAACATCAGGCGCCAGCGTTTGTCAGCCATCGACAGTGAAAACAAGCCACTGAAGATGCCACTGATACCGGCTATTCGCCCATTGGCGAGTAGCAACCAAAGCGCTGCCGTCCCAATTAGCATGCCCCCCAAGAGTGCACTCACCGGAGTAAAGTTTGCCATATCGATCATCAGGCTACTCCCCTTCAACCACCAGCGGTGTCGCTTGACGACAGCCTTTAAACATCTGCCAGGTTTTAAAGCCACCGGTCAGATTTTTCGCTTTAAAGCCACGGTTTACCAACATGCGATAAGCCACATGCCCGCGCAAGCCGACCTGACACGCCACCAGATATTCGACCGTCGGGTCCAGTTCAGTCAGACGATCACGCAGTTCGTCCACCGGAATATTAATGGCACCGTCGAATGCCCCCACGCGCTCTAATTCAGCAGGTGTGCGCACATCCAGTAATTTCTGCTCTGCAGTTATTGCAGCGAGTTCTTCGGCAAAACAAAGATCTGTGTCACCCCGCAGCCAGTTCGCCGCGACAAATCCGGCCAGATTGACAGGATCTTTGGCCGAACCGTAGGGCGGCGCATAACACAGCTCAAGTTCTTCGAGATCAAACACCGTCATGCCAGCACGCTGCGCCACCGCTAGTACGTCGATGCGCTTATCAACGCCTTTTTTACCTAACGCTTGGGCGCCAAGAATTTTGCCTTCATCAGGGGTAAATAGCAGTTTGAGACTGATCTGCTCAGCCCCCGGAAAATAGGAGGCATGATCCATCGGGTGCACATACACCTTGCGGTAGTCGATCCCTGCGCGGCGCAGAGATTTTTCGTTCATGCCCGTGGCAGCAACCGTCAGATCAAATACCCGACATACCGCCGTGCCCTGGGTCTTGGTAAATGCACGCTTGGCGCCCAACGCATTGTCAGCAGCGATCCGCCCTTGCCTGTTAGCTGGCCCTGCCAAAGGAATAAGCGCAGGCTTGCCACTGACCCACTCGGTGATCTCTACCGCATCCCCCACCGCCAGAATATCGGGATCAGAGGTACGCATTTGCTCATCGACCTGAATGCCGCCACGCTCACCCAACGCAAGCCCTGCCGCTTTCGCCAATGCGGTTTCCGGGCGCACGCCGATCGCGAGGATCACGATTCCGGTCTCCAAATCACTGCCGTCAGAGAGCGATAAAGTTAAGCCGGTATCCGTCGCCGTCACCTTGGTTAATCCAGCGTGCAAACGCAGATCGACACCATGTGCCTCCAGCTCACTGTGCAGTGGTGTCGCCATTTCGATATCAACTGGCGCCATTACCTGACCGGAGAGCTCGACCAAAGTGGCCTCTAAACCACGCTGCCGTAACGCTTCAGCTGCCTCTAGTCCAATAAAGCCGCCGCCAACCACGGTGGCATGGGTTGGCCGTTGTTGCTCCAATATCCGCATAATGCGGTCCATATCCGGAATATTGCGCATGGTCTGAATACGGCCATCACTGATCCCTTCAACGTCAGGGATAAATGGAGCGGCACCAGGACTCAGAATCAGAGTGTCATAGTCAACAAGATAGCTAGTGTTCTGTTGCGCATCTTGCACCGTGATCTGCTTTTGTTCGCGATCGATAGCAATCACATCTGAGTGCAGCCGCACCTCTACATTAAAACGGCGCTTAAAGCTTTCAGGGGTTTGCAACAGCAGAGCATCACGCGACTGAATATCACCACCGATATGATATGGCAGACCACAATTAGCAAAGGAGATATAGGCACCCCGATCCAGCATGATGATCTCAGCATCTTCCGACATTCTACGCGCCCTTGCCGCCGCAGACGCACCACCAGCCACACCACCCACAATCACAATACGTTTCATCTCAACCTCACTGATTGCGATCTTATTCACCATGATCGCATCGATTATTTACTGCCGATTAATCGGCGCTTGGGCAGAAGACATCGTGCAGCGCATTGATCACCGTTGCCACTGAGGGCTGGGCAATACAATAGTAAACTGACTGCCCCTCCTTCCGGGAAGAGACCAGTCCAGCATGGCGCAATTGAGCCAAGTGCTGAGAAAAAGCTGGCGCAGACATACCACTGCCCTGTTGTAGCTCAGCGACAGAGTGCTCTTTTTCAATCAACCGGCACAAGATCAGCAAACGCTGAGGGTGAGCAAGCTGTTTGAGAAAGTCGGCCGCTTGCTGGGCATTTGCTTTCATCTGTTCGATATCATTCATGGGCGTCAGTAAACCATATTCGGAGTAGATAGTTAAGTAATTACGCAACTAATTAATGACCAATTAGTCCTATCCCATCATAGTACTCAAGATAAGGTATCGATTAAATGACTGATAAATCTGTCATCTGGGTTAATAAAAATCCCCCTAAGCTGTGGAAACTGATTAAACTCTTAATTGTCACACCAAAACTGCTTATTTGATCGGAAAAACAATAAGGTAACCTGTTATGTCACAAACGGATCTGCAAGCTGATCGTCAGTTCACAAAGCGCGCCTTAGAAGCAGCAATACGTATCGCTGCCGTATTCTTTATAGCGTCATGGTGTTACGACATCATCAAACCCTTCTTGGCTCCCATCATCTGGGCCGCCATTATTGCCGTTGCGGTAAAACCCGTCAGTGACTGGATCGAAGTAAAAACCGGCTTAAGCAGAAAGTTAACCGCCACTCTGGTAACTGTGAGCCTACTCGCCGCCCTCATTGCTCCGGCAAGTATTGTCGCGGATAAGATCACTGAAAATATTCAGACCGTGTCAGCGCAAGTCGAAAAAGGGGAGTTCGACCTGCCTAACCCAGAGGAAAAAGTGAAAGAGTGGCCACTCATTGGCGAGAAAGTCCACGCAGCCTGGGATGATGCCGCCAATAATTTAGAAGGCTTTTTGAAAAAGCATGACACGCAAGTCAAGGAAGCGGGTCGGGTAGTCTTTAGTAAAGCCGCTGGCATTACTGTTTCACTGCTTGTCATGGTGTTTTCAATCATCATTGCTGGTGTTTTTCTTGCTGGGGCTGACGGCTCGGAACGCTTTGTCACACGCTTATCGAAACGCTTAGCTGGGGAAAAAGGGGCCAAGTTCGCCAACCTTGCGAGCGTGACGGTGAGAAACGTGACCCGCGGTATTCTCGGCGTTGCCATCCTGCAAGCCCTATTAGCAGGCCTAGGCTTCTATCTGATCGACCTGCCTGCAGCGCCGCTACTGGCACTATTGGTGCTGGTTATGAGCATCATCCAGATTAATCCACTGCTACTGATGGTGCCTTTAGCCATTTATGTATTCTCCTTCGCCTCACCCGTGGTTGCGGTTATCTATATGATATGGAGCATCGCTGTCGGACTGATGGACAACGTATTGAAACCGTTGATCATGGGTAAAGGCTCACAGGTACCTATGATGGTGATATTTCTTGGTGCCGTTGGAGGCTTTATCACCATGGGGTTCGTCGGGCTATTTGTCGGTGCGGTGATTATGGTGTTGGGATATGAGTTGTTTAGCGCCTGGCTGAGTGATAATCAAGAAAGCAGCTCGCAAGCCACAGCTATCGAACAACCCGCAGAAAAAGAATAATTATTAACTGAACGAGACGGCAAGGGGTGCGTACGAAGTATGTGCCCCCTCTGCCGTTTCGTAGCTAACGCAGTATTGTTCTCGCAAGCCATTCAACAGTAGATTTGGAATAAATACATGTACAACATCTCTTCATCCCATCTCGTCATCATAGTTCTAGTTAGTGTCCTGTCTGGGTGCATTGCTAAGCCAGATGTAGCTGCAACCTACTCAGGTTTTTTAGGAGGCGGTAGCGACTACGCATTACTGAAACCTGTCACAGATAAAGATGGTCATGTCACAGCAATGCGCTATCGACACCCCTCTTTTACGCTAGACGCTTACGATCACATCATGATCGAACCGGTCAAATTTTACCTACGCACAGATTTGGCAAAAATGACCAGCTTAACCGATGAGCAGAAACAGGAGATTGGCCGATTATTTTCAAAAAAGTTGATAGCGGCAGTGGATGGACGCTTTACCTTAGTGGATAAACCCGGCCCTAAAACCCTAGTGATTAAGCCCGCAATCTCGGGCGTCGCACTCGCCCGTCCAGATATGGCCGGTACAGACTATTTACCGATTGGATTTGTGGTTCGTAGCCTCGATGAAATGGGACAAACGGCAGATCAGGTGACCGTGGTATTTTTTGAAGGAGAGTTCATTGACGGAGCAACCGGCATGCGTGTTGGCGCCTTGGTTGAAGGGCATCAGGGCAGAACAGTGGCACGAGGAGCATTATTGTCAATGGATGATCTTAAGCCCGCACTTACCTATTGGGCAAACAAGCTTAAAAGCGCACTATACCAAAATTCAGTAGGCAAAGAGACAGTAGAGCAAGTTAACTAGCTCTGCGCTTGCTCTTCTGCCTGCTGGCTGATGGGCGCTTTCTTATGATAGCGCCCCAACACCGAGCTCAGCACCACAAAGCTAAAGGCTGAATAAGCCACCTGCACCAACGGAAACAACATTAATCCGGCGGCAACAACAATCAGATCCATCATCAAGATCACTTTGCCTGCGTGAATACCGGTACGTTTTTCCATATACAGCGCAAGAATATTCACACCACCCAACGAAGTTCCGTGACGAAACAATAAGATCAATCCGATACCGATCAAGCCACCACCAATCAAGGCACTCATTAACGGTGGGATCTCTTCAAAACGGATCAAGTAGATCATCAAATCACTGGTTGCAGAAACACAAACAATACAGATCAAGCTGCGCCAGGCAAACGCCATACCCAGTTGCTTAATTGCCAATGCAAAGAACGGCAAATTGATAACAAAGAACCAGAAACCAAAGGTTACCGGGAGCAGCTCATTCGTGACGATCGATAGCCCGGCAGTACCGCTCACCAGCAACCCGGCAGCGGAAAGAAAGCATATTCCGAGAGAAACCAGAAAGCAGCCTTCCAAGCGCGCAAACCATTCATGCCCAAACTTTTTCAACGCCGCCATATTAGAAAACCTTTGCCAGAATCCGGCCTGTTGTAATGTATTCATAACGAACCCTTAGCCGTCATCGCTGATGGGAGCGGCTGGATTGGCTGCTTCACCTGTCGTGGATGATAACGACCAATCACAGATGCCAATACGGCAAATGCAATCAATGAGCTAACGACTGTTTGCCAATCAAAAATTAATAGCGACAGCAAACCGATGGAGATATCCCAAGCCAATATCACTTTTGCCGAGTGCCAACCCCATCTCTGTTCCAGATAGAGCGCTAAAATATTCACCCCACCAATAGAGCCGCGCTGACGAAACAGCACCACCAAACCAAAACCGATCAACAAACCCGCCAGTAACGCTGCCAATGGCTGTGGCATATGCACTTCCGCCAGCAGTGGCCCCAGCAGGTCGACCAATAAAGAAACAATAAAGCTACAAGCTAAACTGATCAGCGCAAACTCGCGGCGCAAACGCAGAAAAGCCAACACAAAAAACGGCAGGTTAGCCAATAGCAACCAGCTTCCCATGGTAAGCGGCAAATAATGGTGAGCAATCAACGCCAAACCCGGGCTACCACCGACGATGAGATCGGCATTGCCCAGAATGATGACACCGATAGCGACAAGGAAGCAGCCTTCGAGCAAGGCATACCAGCGTAACGCGTGAAACTTCATCACGACTCCATATAAAGATGCATCGGCCCTGATTGGGCACAAATAACAGGTAATACAGAAACAGGGGCGCTTTTATGATGGTTGTAGGTAGAGCCCGAAATGCGAACGGCATTATATCGGAGCCAGTAGCAGATAGATGCCAACAGTAAAGAATTCAAAACAACGACTACAGCGGCAAACTGTGAAGGCAAGTGTCACTTATTATTTACAGATAAAACATCAGCCAACAAACAAAAATACCCCCTAAGGGGTACTCTTGATTTGCACAGTTTTGAACACTCGCCATGCAAAAGAGAATCTTTTTGGTGAAATTGCCAGCAAAACAGAAGATGCAACATAGATACACCTTATAAGAACAAATCAATATATATCATACAGTTAAAACGAAAAAATCAAGCTGGCATAGATATTGGAACGCGCAGGTAGACCTGAAAACTATCGGTTCAGAGTAAACAAATGACATCTGCGATGTGCGTACAGACAGCAAAAGAAGCGATTCCCAACAGCCACCCCATTATCGTCGTGGGAACCGGCCCGGTGGGAATTCGTGCTGCCCAAGAGCTTCGCCAACGCATGCCGACACAACCGCTGACACTGTTTGGTGGTGAACCATGGCAACCATACGACCGAATTAAGCTCTCCTCTTTACTCGCTGGTGAGCTAGGCCTCGACGAAATCTCTTTGGAGCGATTTCGTCGCCAGGGCAATGATCATCATCAGACCCAACACCTCAATTGTCCGATCCTCGAAATAGACCGAACGAACCAACAGGTCAAAGACGTTCACGGACAATGGCATCATTACAGCAAGCTCATACTTGCGGTGGGCTCTCACCCCCATATACCGAAAATTGCTGGCACCGAACTGAAAGGTGTCTATACCTTTCGGAACCTCAATGATGCCCAAGCATTGATGGCACGCACAGCCCGTGCTCGTCATGTCGTCGTCATCGGCGGCGGTTTGCTCGGCTTAGAGGCTGCCAAAGCGATGCAATGGGGCAATACCCGCGTCACCGTTGTTCAACAGGGTGAAACCTTGATGAACCGGCAACTGGATAAGCTGGGTGGAAGCTACCTGCAGCAGTCGATAGAACAATCCGGGATCGACGTACTTACCGGAAATGGCGTGCGCGAGATCCGCGGCGTAGAACGAGTTGAACAGATAGTACTGCGCGATGGCACAGAGTTAACAGCTGACACAGTGATTGTGGCCGCAGGGATCACGCCGAACAGGGAGCTCGCGCTTGCCGCACATCTGCCGGTCGGTCACGGTATCCGCGTCAACGATCAACTGCAGACTGAAGATCCCAACATCTACGCCGTCGGTGAGTGTGCGGAGCATGGCGGTGTCACCTATGGCTTAGTCGCACCTGGCTACGAACAAGCTGCTGTCGCGGCGGAACATATCGCACATCAGCGTGGGCAGTACGTCGGCTCCCTCAATGTCACCGCCCTTAAGGTGGTTGGCGAAGAGGTTTTCAGTATGGGTGAGGTCACCCAACTACCGAAACGTATTGCGCAACAGGAACTGGTATTTCAGGACAATGAGCATTATCGCAAGATAGTGGTACACAAAGGTCGCTTAGTCGGCGCCATCAGTGTCGGCCCCTGGTCCGAAGTTAGGCGAATACAGGAGCATGTCAGACAGAAGCGACCGCTCTCCATCTGGCAACAATGGCGTTTCAAACGTTACGGCAACATCTGGCCAGACAACGACGATCTCAGCATTCAAGCTTGGCCAGCGGAAGCGATCGTTTGCAACTGCATGAATATCAGCAAAGGCCAGCTGGTTGATTGTGTGAATACCGGCTGCCAAAACATACAAGCGCTGTCGAATAAGACCGGTGCCGGTACTGTGTGTGGCAGCTGTAAACCGCTGTTACAAGAAGTCTGTGGCAGTCAACAACCTTTAGAGCCTGTGCGCTGGTCAAGGTCACTGGCACTGCTCAGCTTGTTGTGCATCATTGGCGCTAGTCTGTTTACCCTGTTCCCATCACCAATTAGCGAGTCGGTGCAACAGGGGTGGTGGTTGGAGCAACTGTGGCGCGATGGCACCTGGAAACAAGTCAGTGGCTTCACCATTTTGGGGTTGTCAGTCGCTGCCGCCCTATTAAGCCTGCGAAAACGAATTAAAAAATTCACCCTGATGAATTTCGAACACTGGCGCCTAGTACATACAGTGGTAGGCGCATTAACAGTCAGTACGTTGCTTATTCACACCGGATTAAGTTTGGGTAGCAACCTGAATCGATGGCTAATGATCAGCTTTTTAGCACTACTAACCATTGGTTGCGGTGCAGCGATCCATAGCGCAATCAGCCACAAGCTCTCGCTCAGCGGCAGTCGCCGCTGGCAGAAGATTTGGCTATGGGGCCACATTCTTGCGTTCTGGCCTTTGCCAGTGCTGCTGACCTTCCACGTGTTATCGGTTTATTACTTCTAGGGGCGCAGTGATGGCAGTAAAGAAGCTCGCTTGGAGTAGTTGGATAGCAATGAGCATTGCGGCCGCAGCCTATCTGGGCTACGTGATGTTCGCCAGTGCCGACAAAGAGCTGTTGCTGATAGGCGAAGCCAGCCATGGTCACTACCAAATCGAATTAGCCTGTAGCAGCTGCCATGGCGATGGCTTCAGCAGCGAAAAAGATCTGCAGAACGCCTGCATTAGCTGCCATGGCGAAGAGCTAGAAGTCGCCAATGACAGCCATCCGGTCAGCAAATTTACCGATCCACGCAACGCTGATCGGCTGGAGAAACTCGATGCCCGTTTCTGTGTCACCTGCCATGTCGAGCATCAACAAGAAAGAACCGGCGAGATGGGCGTTACGCTCCCCGGCGACTTCTGCTACGAGTGCCATCAGGATATTGCCGAAGAGCGACCAACTCACCAAGGGATGGGGTTTGATACCTGTGCCAGTGCTGGCTGCCACAACTATCACGACAACAAGGCTCTGTACGAAGATTTCTTAGTCAAACATGCAGCAGCACCCTGGCTAGAGCAAGGTGCTTCACTGCCTCTACTCAGCGGCGACGCGAAAATCGCAGCCCTCGCCGCTCTAGATATGCAACAAGCAACAGATGACGACGCTACGCCAGAGGCACACCAAAGCTTAGCTGTAACACCACCGACGCCGGACTTCCCTCAAGAATGGCAAGTAGAGGGGCAGTTGATCGCCGACTGGCACGGCAGCGCCCATGGCAACGGCCAGGTAAATTGCGCAGGCTGCCATCAGGACAGCCAGGAAAACTGGATTGAGCAACCCGGCATGGCGCAATGCGCGAGCTGCCATGAGGCGCAAACAACCGCTTTTACTCAGGGAAAACATGGCATGCGCATGGATCCAAGGTTAAACGCCTCGCTGACACCAATGCAGCCCAACATGGCCCGTCAGCCGATGCAAGAGGATGCAGGACACCTGACGCTGACCTGTAACAGCTGCCACTCTCCCCATCAGTTCAATATCCAGCAGGCCGCTGTTGAGTCCTGCTTAGGATGCCACGCAGACGAGCATAGCCAGAGCTATGAAGGATCTCCCCATGCTCAATCCTGGTTAGCAGAACAAGCCGGAACCGCAGCCGAGGGAACGGGCGTGAGCTGCGCCAGCTGCCATTTACCCAGAATTACCATCGGCGATGAAGTCATCGCCAACCATAACCAAAACGATAATTTGAGACCCAATGAAAAGATGCTCCGTTCAGTTTGCATGAGCTGCCATAGTTTGAGCTTCTCGCTCGATGCCTTGGCCGACCCGCAGCTGATTAAAAACAATTTCAACGGCCAACCAGCAGTTCATATCGAAAGCGTCGATATGGCTGTCGGCAGGCTTGAAAAATAAGACCTACCATCGGGAGAGAAGCACAATGACTACCAAACTACTCGCAATATCAGCAACTGCCGCAGCACTCATGCTGTCTGGTTGTGGTGAAGAGAAAAGCGCCGGCATTTCACCCCAGCAGTTTACCGATGCTCTGCATCTGGTGATGGATTCAGATCGTGCCGTATACACTAAAAAAGTAGTGGGCCGCCTCGCCAAGCAAGAGCAGGTGATTAAAGCCTCTGAACACTTTATGGATGACAAAGCACTACCGCTGCCCGCTCAGATGTTCCGATTTGGCGCAGAAACCGTGGCTGGCAAAACCGACAAGTTTAGCTATTCATTGCAATCACTTTGGCCCATCAACAGCCAGAATTCGCCTGTCACAGAAGCCGAAAAAGCGGGACTGCAGTTCATCATCGATAATCCCGGACAGAACTACTATGGCGAAGAGACACTGGGTGGGGTGACCTATTTCACTGCGGTATATCCAGATGTAGCAGTGGCGCCGGTATGCGCCAGTTGCCACAACGAACACAAAGATAGCCCTCGCACTGACTTTAAGGTGGGTGACGTCATGGGTGGTGTTGTGATCCGCGTACCTATTTAAGGAGTTCGCCATGCAAACAGCCAGATATTTGATCTGGCTGCCAGCCCTGCTGGTTATGGGCTGTCAGCCATCGGGTCCGGAGCCGGGCCAGCAGGTATGGGAGCAAACCTGCGCCGTATGTCACCTAAATGGCATAGCAGGCGCGCCCCCTATAGGTAATCAAGCTGCGTGGGCACCGCGGATCGCCAAAGGGCTAGATACCCTGGTCGGCCACGCCCAAAACGGCTTTGAAGGAGAGGAAGGCACCATGCCTGCCCGCGGTGGCAATACGTCCCTGACCGACACTCAGGTGGCAGAGGCCGTTAACTATATGATTAGTCAATCTCAATAAGGGATAGATCATGGGAATATTTTCTAGCCTGTTTGGCAAGAAGGAGCCAAAAATGGAAGCTGAAACCGAAGTAAAACTGAGTTTATATGAGCGTTTAGGTGGCGAAGCTGCCGTTGACGCTGCCGTTGATATTTTTTACCGCAAAGTGCTGATGGATGACCGCATCAGTGAGTATTTTGACGGTATCGATATGGATGCTCAGGCGAAAAAGCAAAAAGCATTTTTAACCATGGTTTTTGGTGGACCAGCGAACTACAACGGCAAAGATTTACGTACAGCTCACGCTGGTATGAAAGGTCTCAGCGACATCCATGTCGATGCCGTGGTTGAAAACCTGGGGGCAACACTAAAAGAGCTCGGCGTACCTGACAGCGATATTGCAGAAGTTGCGGCGATTGCTGAAAGTGTGCGCGATGACGTTCTCAATCGTTAAGCACCTTAGTTGCTATACCATGTGACCACGGGGCAGCCCCTTCTCGGTATATTGAGAAGGGCTTCCCGAGTCAGCGACATTACGCCCTTTGATACAACGAATAACCCCAGGTGACACCATGGCTAAAGTGCAATTTCAAGACGCCACAATAGAGATAAACCCAGACCAATCGCTACTCGAAGCCCTGCTGTCCGCTGACAAAAACATCCCCAACAGCTGCCGCTCCGGTCTTTGCCAAAGCTGCTTAGTCCAGTGCACTGACGGCCACATTCCCCACCCTGCTCAGAAAGGTCTATCGACAGCTGAAATTGAAACCAAACACTTGCTTGCCTGTCAGTGCTATCCCAGTACCGATATGACGGTGCAGCTCCCGGACAGTGGTGACCGCAAGATTGCCGCCACCGTAGTAGAAAAAACCCAACTTCCCGGCCAAGTCATCCGCCTTCGGCTCCATGCCAAACTCGACTATAAACCGGGGCAATACGTTAACCTTTGGCGCGATGAATCAACGATCAGGAGTTACTCCTTAGCCAGTGTTCCCGCTCTCGAAGAACACCTGGAATTTCATATTAGAGTGCAACCTGAAGGGCGTTTTAGCGGCTGGATGCAGGAATCTCTTCAGGTTGGCGATGAGCTACAACTACAAGGCCCGAATGGCCTTTGCTTTTACACTGCTGGCGACCCCGCTCAACCTATGCTGTTGGCAGGCATTGGCACGGGCTTAGCGCCATTGTGGGGAATTGCTCGTGATGCTTTAAAACAGGGGCATAGCGGCCCGATCCATCTCTATACCGGTGCCCGCAATGCCGACAACCTCTACCTGCATGAGGAGATAGCAGCGTTAGCGGCTGCCCATGACAACCTGCATTACCAGGTCAGCCTGCTTGAAACAGACACCCCCAGCGACGCGAAGACTATCGACCAGCTAATTGCCAGCCAGCATGATGCGTTAAATGGTTATCGTGTTTTTCTCTGTGGCTCGCCGCAGCGCGTCAACAAGCTGCGGAAGCTCTGCTTTTTGAAAGGAGCGAGCATGCAAGCGATCCAGTGCGATCTGTTTCAGCCCGCTGCTTAACGAAATAAAACAAACGTGCTAAATGGCCAATACTCTGGCCGTTCAGCTCACGAACCACCAATAAAACATAGCTTATAGGCCAGCTGAAACCGTTCATCTAACACCAAACAGCACTACTCAGCCTGTGCCAGCTCTGTCGTGGCCAAAGGCAAGTTAGCGGCTTTCCAGCCAATTAAGTCGCCCTCCAGATGACGCAGTTGAGTAAACCCCTTGGCTTGCAATAAGGCTTCAGCGATCCCTGCCCGGCGGCCACTGCGGCAATAAACCACAATCAACTCTTGTTGCTCACCGTCGAGCTCCTGCCAGCGCTTATCTAACTCATCATAAGAGATATTTATCGCCCCAGGAATATGACCGGCGGCATACTCTTCCGCGCTACGTACATCCAACAGGATCTGCTGAGGGTTATTCTCAGCTAACGCTAACCATTCCTGTTGCGAAATAAGCTGAATTTCACCAGCGGCTACCCAACTGCTCCATAAGGCACATATAGCGACAAGGATCCGTTTCATGATTAATACTCCCAACAATTAAAAGCCATGCAGGAAACGCGCTGTTTCGCGTGTCTCAGCGAAAGTGATTTCCTGCTAACTGAATGAGCTCTATTCAACACTGTCTGAGGAGCGGTTTCAAATTACAGAGGGGAAAAAATGAATATCAAAGCAAGAAACTAGAGCGAATGAAGATCGATGAGGATGGCGGAGATAAAAAAACACCGCCCGGAGGCGGTGCTTTCTACAACTTGCTAGTCAGCACTTAGGCTTCAGCAACAACACTCAGTTTAACGGTCGCAGTGATTTCACTGTGAACCTGAACGTCGATGTCGTATTCGCCAGTGTTGCGAATAGTGCCCAGCGGCAGACGAACTTCGCTCTTAACAACATCAACGCCAGCGGCGGAGATGGCGTCAGCGATGTCGCGAGTACCGATAGAACCGAACAGTTTGCCTTCGTCACCAGCTTTAGATGCGATAACCACATCTTCCAAGGCGCTCAGCTTGTCTGCACGAGCCTGCGCAGTCGCTTGTTGTGAAGCCAATTTAGCTTCCAACTCACTACGACGCTCTTCGAATACAGCCACGTTAGCTTTAGTTGCAGGAACTGCCTTACCGGTAGGGATCAGGTAGTTACGTGCGTAGCCAGCCTTAACGGTTACTTGGTCGCCCAAGCCACCCAGGTTAGCAATTTTATCAAGAAGAATAATTTGCATTACCTTTCCTCTTCAATTGGTCCGAGTTAGGCCCGGCCTTACTTATGCGTATCGCTGTAAGGCAGCAGAGCCAGGTAACGTGCACGTTTAATAGCGCGTGCCAGCTGACGCTGGTACTTTGCGCTAGTGCCGGTAATACGGCTAGGCACGATTTTGCCACTCTCAGTGATGTAACCTTTGAGTGTCTGGATATCTTTGTAATCAATTTCTGTGACGCCATCTGCGCTAAAGCGGCAGAATTTACGGCGGCGGAAAAAACGAGCCATGGCACGATCTCCTAAGCAATCATTTCAATCTGTTGGGCATGTAATACTAATTTTCCTACACCATTTGGTGTTCGATGATGGCTGATAAAGCCAGTCACATTAGCCACACTACCCTTAGTTAAATTTACAGTCTGGGGCTGAATTCCATGCCCGCTGGCGATAACGGTTACGTAACACCAAGCACGACGTGGAAAATCCGCTTCCATCTGCTGAGACTGATGTTCCAGTGCGAATTCGCAGTGGGGAACGCCAGCCGGACTTCTGCTCATCGCCGGTGTCGTTACGACCGTTCCGGTCAACACCAAACGATTATCAGCGTCCATTACTCAGCTTTTGGCGCTTCTTCAGCCGCAGGGGCTTCAGCAGCCGGAGCTGGTGCAGCAGCTGGAGCTGGCGCAGCTTCTTCGCGGCGAGCCGGACGTTCGTCACGGTCGTCACGACGGGCTGGACGCTCGTCACGTGCTTTAGCCATTGGTGACTGCTCAGTAACAGCGCTTTTGGTTTTCATAACCATGTTGCGCAGCACAGCGTCGTTGAAGCGGAAAGCTGTTTCCAGCTCGTCTACGCTTTCAGCAGTCGCTTCTACGTTCATCAGGACGTAGTGTGCTTTGTGCAACTTGTCGATTGGGTAAGCCAGTTGACGACGACCCCAATCTTCAAGACGGTGTACTTGACCGCCTGCAGCAGTGATCACGCCAGTATAACGCTCGATCATGCCTGGTACTTGCTCGCTTTGGTCCGGATGAACCATAAAAACGATTTCGTAATGACGCATTTAAACGCTCCTTACGGGTTAACAGCCTCTGGGCCTCGGCTCAGCCACACCGATATAGAGGCAAGGAACTTATGAAATGGCTGATTTCAGGGACGCGAATAGTACAGAAATTCATCGCCACGCTCAAGGACTATCTTTAGTAGCAGAACGAATAAAAATCCCGCCTTAACAGGTCTACTTCTATGTCACTTGCAGACAACCGAAGGAAATAAGGAACAGCTATGGCAATTGAGCAGATGATCATCGCCTTAATCATGTTGTTAGCTGCTAGCCTGTTTTCAGAACCTGTCGCTCAATGGTTACGCCTGCCCCATACTCTGCTGTTAGTATTTATTGGATTCATTGGCTCAGAGTTAGTATTGCTTGCTGGCTATGATACGGGGCTTCGTGCCGACACTTTTCAACACCTAGTGGTGTTTGTCTTTCTACCGATTTTGATTTTTGAAGCAGCATTTGCCATCAATGCTCAGGCACTGATAAGGCTACTCCTACCCATCATGAGTCTGGCAATCATTGGGGTACTGCTGACCACCGCGGTCATCGGTGCTGCACTGTATTACGCCATCGGTCATCCGCAAGGCTTTCCCTGGAGCTCAGCACTGTTGGCAGGGGTACTACTCGCCGCTACAGATCCTGTCGCTGTCGTCACACAACTAAAGTCATTGGGCGCGCCCGAGCGCTTAGCGATCATGCTTGAGGGTGAAAGCCTATTTAATGATGCCACCGCCATCGTCTTGTTCTCCGTACTATTGCTGATCGCCAGTGGCGGTAGCCAGATGAATGCAAGCGATGCCTTGCTTGAGTTTCTCCGCGTGTTTCTCGGTGGGGCAGCCATCGGCGCTGTCATTGGTCTTGTTGGCGTGTGGATTATGCACAAGCTAGTCAGTTTTCCGCAACGGGCACAGCTAACCCTGCTGCTGGCATACGGCAGCTTTAGTGCAGCTGAGATGTGGTTGCACGTGTCCGGCGTGATGGCGGTACTGATCTGTGGCCTGCTGGTGGGGAATCTAAGCCAACGACAAACCGAGGGTGCCTCTTTCCGCACGCAGCAGCCATCACTCCATGAACGCCTGCACCAATTGTGGGGGCTACTTGGCTACTTGGCCAACGGCCTGCTGTTTTTGTTGATGGGTATTACGATCACCCTAAATATGTTCACTGAACGCTACCTGGCGATGATGATTGGCATCTTCGCTATTTTGCTGGCTCGCGGATTGAGCATTCCATTCAGCCTGGCGATTGCCAGACTGATACGCGGCCCCAAAATAACACTACAAGAGCAACGCATTATGCACTGGGGGGGCCTCCGCGGCGCCATAACGTTGGTGTTGGCTCTCTCACTACCCACCTCGATTGAAGGCTGGTGGACCATCCAATCAATTGCTTACGGTGTGGTGATCTTTACCTTGCTGGTTCAAGCCCCCAGCATGCCATGGCTACTGCGTAAAAGTGGTTTAAACCGGAAAAAGTGAACATCCCTCAGCCAGAAAAACCGTTAGTTCACGGTATGTTTGAGCATGAAATGGCGCTTTCAGACAAAGCGGCTGTAACAAGGAGGTGAGATGACCCATAATCGATTGTGCCGTTAGTTGATCATGAGAGAGCCACCATGTTTGAGTTAGATCCATGCTTAGAGCAAGATTCTGTTTTCATTATCGACCTGCCGCTTTGTCAGCTACGCATGGAAAATGATCAACGCTTTCCCTGGCTGCTACTGATCCCCCGTCAACAAGGCCTGGTCGAAGTCACCGAGTTGTCAGCAGCGCAACAACAACAGCTCATACAAGAGAGCTGTCGGGTCTCTAACGCGCTGAAGAAACTCACCGGTTGCAAAAAGATAAATGTGGCCAGTTTAGGTAACGTCGTGGCCCAACTGCATTGGCATGTGGTGGCGCGTTTTGAATCCGATGCAGCCTGGCCTGGACCTGTGTGGGGCGCTGGCGAAGCACAGCCCTGGAACGAAAAAGAGCGCGACGAGTTTATCGCCGCGCTCTTACATCAATTAAACTTATCCGCGCCCTAAGGCACAGCTTAAGATTGACGCTGACGCACCACCTCATACAAACAGATACCCGCAGCCACTGATACATTTAGGCTGCTGACTGTCCCCGCCATCGGCAACTTAACCAGCTCATCGCAATGCTCCCTGGTCAAACGGCGCAAGCCTTTGCCTTCTGCGCCCATGGCAATCGCCATTGGCCCAACCAACTTGGTTTGATAAAGGTTGGTGTCCGTTTCTCCAGCGGTCCCTACGATCCACACGCCCGCATCTTGCAGATGTCGCATGGTACGAGCCAGGTTGGTGACAGCCACCAACGGTACTGACTCAGCAGCGCCACAGGCGACTTTACGCACGGTAGCGTTAAGTGAGGCGGATTTATCCCGAGGCACCACCACGGCATCCACACCGGCGGCATCTGCACATCGTAGACACGCGCCAAGATTGTGCGGATCGGTCACGCCATCCAAGATCAACAAAAACGGCTGTTCAGTGCGTTCAAGGATCTTATCCAGATCATGCTCATTGAGGGCAGGCGCGGGCTTAATACGTGCCACGACCCCTTGGTGAGTAGCACCAGCCGTTTTATCATCCAACGCTTTACGGGACATCTGTTGCACCGAGATACCGTTGCGCTGACCGAGATTAACTATCTCAGTCAGTTTTTCATCTAGCCGACCTTTTAACAGGTAAAGCTCAATAAACTGTTCTGGCGATTTCTTCAACGCCGCCGCAACGGCATGAATGCCAAATATAAGATCAGACTGATTCACCCAAATTACCTTCTAATTATCTGGTTGTTAGCTATTTACGCTTTTTCTTGGCTGGTTTTTTCTTCGCTTTACCGCCACCAAGCGCAGCAGCGGCTGAGCGCTGCGCCGCAGACATACCAGAGTTCTTACCCTTCTTACCGCGGCCTCCGGCTTTACCTTTCTTCGATGGCGCAACAATACCGGCTTTCATCTTGTCTCGCTCACTGACCGCTTTTCCGCCGCTTTTGCCACGAGAGGCACCCGCTTTATTCCGTCCAGCGCCACCACTCTTGCCACGCCCTTTACCACTGGAGTTACGACCACTGCCGCTACGTCCTTTATTCGCCGTGGCGTTTTCACCCGCCAGTTCAAAGTCGATCTTACGATCTTCAAGGTTGACCCCCACCACTTTGACGCAAACAGTATCTCCGAGGCGATAACGTGTATGGCTGTTTTCACCAATCAGCTGATGGTGCACCTGATCAAACTGATAGTAGTCATTCTTCAACGTAGAGACATGAACCAAACCATCGATCAACAGATCATTCAAACGCACAAAGAAGCCAAAACTGTTCACCGACGAGATCACACCGAACAACTCGTCACCAACGTGATCCTGCATATACTCACATTTCAGAAACGCATCAACATCACGGGTCGCATCATCGGCACGGCGCTCGGTCATCGAGCACTGAGGGCCAAACAGATCCATCTCTTCGGTCTGATAGTGATAGCCGCCGGTGGGTGTCCAGCGCTGCTTTTGATCGCCATGAGTTTCTTTCGCCACCAGATACTTCAACGCCCGATGGAGTAGAAGATCCGGATAGCGGCGGATCGGCGAGGTAAAGTGACTGTATGCAGCCAACGCTAGGCCAAAATGACCTTCATTATCAGCATCATAGATAGCCTGCTGCATCGAGCGCAGCAACATGGTTTGGATCAACTCCTGATCTGGTCGCCCCTCAATCTGACTGACCAGGGCACCGAAATCAGACGGTGTAGGCTTATCATCACCGCTCAAGTTAAGACCTAACTCACCAATAAAGCGCCGGAAGTTCTGCAGCCGTTCTTGCCCCGGAGATTGATGCACGCGATACAGTGCTGGCTCTTTGTGCTTACCGACAAAGCGGGCAGAGGCAACATTTGCCAAGATCATGCACTCTTCGATCATCTTGTGGGCGTCATTGCGCTCCACCGGCACTATCTCTTCAATTTTCCGCTGCGCATTAAAAATGAAACGGCTTTCTACTGTTTCAAATTCGATGGCACCACGCTGCTGGCGCGCACCTTTTAAAGCACAATACAGACGATGCAACTCTTGCAAGTGAGGAACCTGAGTCGCGTACTGCTCATTCAGTTTCTCATCGCCATCAAGAATGGCAGCAACTTTGTTGTAGGTGAAACGAGCATGGCTATTCATGACCGCTTCATAAAACTTATATCCGGATAGCTGCCCCTTCGCACTCACCGTCATCTCGCACACCATACAGAGGCGATCGACTTGCGGATTCAAAGAGCAAAGCCCATTGGAGAGCTTCTCAGGCAACATGGGGATCACCTGATTCGGAAAGTAGACTGAGTTGCCACGATTCTGCGCTTCGTTATCCAATGCGGTATCGGGTCGCACGTAATAGCTAACATCGGCAATGGCTACCCACAGGCGCCAACCGCCGGAGCGTTTTTTCTCACAATAGACGGCGTCGTCAAAGTCGCGAGCATCTTCACCATCAATGGTAACAAGCGGTAAGTCACGCAGATCTACTCGGTCGCCCTTGGCCTCTTCCGGTACCTCTTCACCCACTTTTTTTATCTGCCGCTTAACATCTTTCGGCCACTCATGGGGGATATCATAGTTGCGCAGGGCGATCTCGATCTCCATGCCCGGCGCCATATGCTCGCCCAGCACCTCGATCACCTTACCCATGGCATTGAAACGTTGCGTCGGTCGAGTTGTGATCTGACAAACGACGATCTGACCATGCCGAGCGCCTAATTTATCTTCCGGTGGGATCAGAATATCTTGATTAATACGGGTATCATCGGCCACCACAAAGCCCATGCCATTTTCCACAAAGTAACGCCCGACAATCTCCGGATTGCGCTCCTCCACCACACGAACCACACGGGCTTCTTTGCGCCCCTTTCGGTCAGTGCCGACCTCTTGTACCAGCACCTTATCGCCGTGCAGCACTGTGGCCATCTGGCGGTCATGCAGGAACAGGTCTTCTCCTTTGCCACTGGCCGTTTCTGGCCGGACAAAACCAAACCCCTCGCGGTGAGCGATCACTGTACCTTTAATCAAGTTCAGTCGTTCTGGCAGCGCATATTTTTTACTGCGATTAAACACCAGCTGACCATCTCGTTCCATTGCTCGAAGACGGCGTTTCAAAGCGATACTCTGATCCTCGCCCTGCAAATCCAACTGTGCCTTCACTTCATCATAAGAGAGGGGAGCCGAGCTGGCTTCAAACAGAGAAAGAAGATAGGTGCGGCTAGGGATAGGATTTTCGTATTTAGCCTGTTCCGAGGCCAATTCCGGATCTTGATGCGGTTTATTCACTTAAACTGCCTACTGTGTGGAGTTACCCACAGTATACCGGATCTGTGAACAAGCGCCGAATCACAGTTCCACTATGTATTATAAATTAACCCTTTATCGACGCTTGCTTCAGTTCGGCCACCACTTCTGGTGGCATATGAGTGGCCAATTGGGCAAGTAATTTGGCAGCACGTTGGTGGGTTGCCTTGTCGGCGATCACTGCTTCACTTAGCCAACGATAAGCATCCGCGTAGTCATAGGGACTCCCCTGCCCGGCAGCAAAAATCTCTACCAGCTCCAGTTGTGCACGAAGGTTGCCTAATGAAGCCGCTTCCCGCAGGTAAACAATGGCCCTATCGAAATTCTTCTGCACCAAGATGCCTCGATGATAGTAGCGGCCAAGTTGTTCCAATGCTGCAGGTAAGCCTTGACTCGCGGCACGCTCGATATAATGAATGCCTAACGGCGCATCCCGGTCATAACAAACTCCCCAAGCCAGCATGTCGCCATAGAGGAATTGATAAACGGGAACTTCCATCTTTTTAGCGCGCGCTTCGATATCAGCGACCAGCTGACAATCGTCATCCTTTACCTGCTGCAGATGCTTATTTGCAACAATCAACTGTCCTAACTGATCCTGAGAGTAGATCTGAATGGCACGCAAAGGCGGCGCGGTTTCTATCTCTGGTTCACCCGCCAACACTGGGGCGGTGTCAGCACCTGGTGCTGGGGCTGGTTCGTTGGCGAACGTCGTGACAGATAGCCCAAGTAAAATGCATAGGGCACTAAATCGAATAATCATCTTTTACTACCTTTGGTGCGATAACCCGTTATCGGCATCGATGGCTCAAGCTTTAGTGTAACCCAACCACTACATCTTAGTTGAGCCTACGCAGCGCTCAAATTTTGAACAAATAGATGTTCGCCAGTATGATCTTGATCCATTGAGGTGTCACTGAAGCCACCAGCGGCTGAGAAGTCGTTATACTCAACATAGATCAACAAGAGCCTATGCAGGGAGAGCCTAAATGTTGAGACTGATGTTGTTATGTTGTTCGTTATTTATTCTGTTTCCCGCCCATGCCAATAACCAACTAAAGGTGCTTTCTCCTGTTATTGGTCATTGGACAACTAAAGAGGGCAATGCCAGACAACATTTCTACTGGGGTGTGGGTGAGCGGATTATCCACGGTTATATGGAGATACCATTAGGTGACGGTTGGCAACGGGTCTCTGAAGGCTCATACCACTGGGATCCCGTCACCAGCAATATTCGTGGCACCTTCGTTGGCATCAACATGGGAATTTCCTTGTTCTATGTAAAAGGCGCAATGGAGGGAGGCAAACTGGTGTTTCATAACCGTACCCTCAGTGAACAAGGGCAATGGCTAGACAGCGTTGAAACATGGACCTTTGGTAACCCAAACAGTTTTGAATATGTTATCGAAAAAGTGGAAGCCGGTCATCGCAAGCCATGGTTACACGGCCAGTGGTTGAGAGTGCAGGAAGAACCAGAAGAAAACCAACGATAAAATAACGCGACTAAACGACAAACAATAAAAAAGCCGCATCAATGCGGCTTTTTTGCTCCCGTAACACACTTAAGCTATTCGGCGAAAGGGTGACGCAGGATCATGGTTTCATTTCGGTCTGGACCCGTAGAGATAATATCGACCGGCACTTCCAGCAACTCTTCAATGCGCTTGATGTAGTTACGCGCTTCGACTGGGAGTTTCTCAACCTCTGTCACTCCATAAGTCGAACTCTGCCAACCAGGCATTGACTCGTACAAGGTTTCAACCTCTTCGTAGCCATCAGCAGCCATCGGCGGAACGTCAACGACAGAGCCATCTTTAAGCTTATAGCCCGTACAGATTTTCAGTTCGTCCAAACCATCAAGTACATCCAACTTAGTCAGGCATAAACCTGTGATGGAGTTGATCTGCACAGCACGACGCATCACTACAGCATCAAACCAGCCACAACGACGCTGACGCCCAGTGGTTGCGCCAAACTCGTGGCCTTTGGTTCCCAGGTGGTTACCCACTTCACAACCAAGTTCAGTAGGGAACGGACCCGCACCCACACGAGTGGTGTACGCCTTAACGATACCCAGCACATAATCGAGATGACAAGGACCAAAACCAGCACCAGTGGCGACACCACCAACCGTGGTATTGGAAGAGGTCACATAAGGGTATGTACCGTGGTCGATATCCAGCAAGGTACCTTGAGCACCTTCAAACATAATGGATTCGCCGTTCTTACGAGCCTTATCCAATACGTCCGTGACATCAACGGTCATCGCTTTCAATGTATCGGCGATGGCAAGGCAATCGGCCAATACCGTGTCGTAATCCACTGCATCAACTTTGTAGTAATCGGTCAGCATAAAGTTGTGATATGCCATCACCTCTTTCAGCTTCACAGCAAAGTCTTCAGCGTTGAACAGGTCACCGACACGTAAACCGCGACGGGATACCTTATCTTCATAAGCGGGACCGATACCACGACCAGTGGTACCAATAGCTTTCTTACCGCGCGCTTTTTCACGGGCAACATCTAATGCCACGTGATACGGCAGGATAAGCGGACATGCTTCTGAAATGAACAAGCGCTCGCGCGCAGGTATACCACGCTCCTCAAGCATCTTAAGCTCTTTAAACAAAGCATCCGGAGCCAAAACCACGCCATTACCGATAAGGCATTTCACGTTGTCACGTAAAATTCCTGATGGGATAAGGTGCAGAACGGTTTTTTCACCGTCTATCACCAAGGTGTGACCCGCATTGTGTCCGCCTTGATAGCGCACAACATAGCTGGCTTGATCTGTTAGCAGGTCTACGACCTTGCCTTTACCTTCGTCACCCCATTGGGTGCCTAGCACTACAACGTTTTTGCCCATTTCTCAGGTCGCCACTGTTCTAACGGTTGCGAGGAAAAGCGGGATTCTAGCAGATCTGGTGGAGAGATCACCCTTTTTGCCTAAGGATCAGCCATAACAACAGCAAACCTGCTGAAACCATTACCAATCCAATTTGGCGAAGCAACTCTGGGGACTGCGCTGACATGCGCCGAAGTAGACGGCTCCAGCGGTTAGGAAACATGAGTGGACCAACGCCCTCAACAACAAGTAGTAATGCAAATCCAATCAATAAACCAGTTGTTAGCATGCTGTCTAAATTCCCTACTCAGAATACACGCAATAAAAAGGGGCCTGAAAGGCCCCTGTCGTCTATTTTAGTTCAGCTTGTTTCATGTACTGGAAGAATTCACTGTCAGGACGGATAACCAAAATATCCCCCTTGTTAGCGAAACTCTCGCGGTAAGCCCGTAAAGAGCGCAAGAAAGCAAAGAACTCAGGATCTTTGTTGTAAGCATCAGCAAAAACTTGTGCCGCAGACGCGTCACCTTCGCCTCGTAACGTACGCGACTGACGTTCAGCATCCGCCAACATGACTGTCACTCGGCGATCCACTTCCGCCATGATGATCTCCGCTTGCTCTCGCCCTTTCGAACGGTGCTCACGGGCAACAACTTCACGTTCAGTACGCATTCGGTTAAAGATCGCATCACGGATCTCTTCCGGTAGGTTGATGGTTTTCACCCGCACATCGACCACTTCGATGCCCAGGTCTTTAGCACTTTCCGCACCTTCGCTTAAGGCTTCCGCCATCAAATCATCACGTTCACCAGAAACGATCTCCTGAATAGTACGGGTACCAAATTCAGTACGCAGACCGTTCGTGATTTTCAGTTCCAGCAAGCCTTCTGCACGATAGCGATCACCACCGGTAGCCAGATAATACTTGGCAAAATCTTTGATCCGCCATTTAGCGTACGAATCAACCAGCAAATCTTTCTTCTCTTTGGTGATAAAACGATTTTCCTGAGCGCTCAATGTTTGCAGACGCGCATCCAAAATCTTTACCCCATCGATCAGAGGGATCTTAAACTGTATACCTGGCTCATAAACCACTGCCAACCCGTCTGCTCCACGGATGACCTTTTTAAACCGCTCAACAATACCGCGCTCGCCCTCTTTGACGACAAAGACAGAGGAATAGAACAGCACCGCAATCAGGGCAACTAAAACGACTCCAATACGTTGCATCATTAATTTCTCCCCTGACGGAAACCTTGGTCACGAACAGTACGTCCATTGACCTCAGGATAAGCATTATCACTAACAGATGAGTCGATCACCATAGGTGGCGTACCTGAACTTGGGCTACGCGCATTATCACGTTGCTGCATCATCTTTTCCAACGGCAGGTACATGATGTTGTTACCACCTTCGACATCGACCAATACCTTGCTGGTATTGCTCAATACAGACTGCATCATTTCGATATACAGACGACTACGAGTCACTTCAGGTGCCGCTTGGTATTGAGGCAACATTTGTTCGAACTGGGCCACTTCACCCTGTGCTTCCAACGTTACCTTCTGCTTATAACCTTCAGCCTCTTCCAACATACGCTCTACATGACCTCGAGCCTGAGGCTCTTTCTCGCGAGCGTAAGCGCGTGCCTTGTTGATGATCCGCTCTTCATCTTCTCGTGCCGCAACCGCATCATCAAATGCATCACGTACTTGCTGAGGCGGACGCGCATTCTGAAAGTTAACATCACGAATGGTGATACCGATGCCGTAGTTCTCGATAATCTTTTCTAACTCTTTCCACGTATCTTGACGCACCTGCTCGCGGCCTTCACTAAGCACGTCATCCATGCGGGCATGACCGACGACATAACGCAATGCGCTGTCCGTTGCCTGCTTCAGGGTGTCATAAGGATCCGGCACGCTAAATAGGAAGGCACGCGGGTCAACGACGCGGAACTGTACTTCCATCTCCACGCGCACCACATTTTCATCACGGGTTAACATGTTGCCACGGGACGGCATAGATTGCGTGGTGCTGACATCGACAGCGATATAATCGTCAATAAACACTGGACGCCAATGAAGACCAGGCTGTACCTCTTCGTGATAAGCACCAAAACGCAAAACCACACCGCGCTCAGCTTCCCGAATGGTATAAAAACCACTTAATGCCCAAACAATGACGGCAACCACCAATACCAAGCCGATAATGCCGGCAGAAAAACCGCCGCTGCTCGCACCCGAACCGCCGCTGCCACCAAAGATCCCGCCTAAACGGCGTGAAACATTTCGAATCGCTTCATCTAAATCAGGAGGTCCCTGATCGCGGCCACCTTTATTTCCCCAAGGGTCTTTATCTTGACCCCCTTTCCCCGGCTCATTCCACGCCATCGATGCTACTCCAGTTTTATGGATGCTCTATTAATCAAAGAATTACGTTAATCTATTCTTCTGCCATCCAACTAATGACAGATATATGACTCAATTGGTTCCGGTGAATGCTTAATTAATCTCTGCCAATCAGCACTTGGCATGCGCACCGTCATTAACCAGCCACCTTGTTCCGTATACTCATCTTGCTGCACACAATTCAAGCCATACAGCACCCCTCGCACCCTACCAAGTTGCGGAGGAAGGTTTAAACAGTGCTCAACCACCGTGCCAGATAAACGCTCACTTAACGCTTCAAACAGCAACTCAATACCGAGATCCTGCTGCGCCGACAACCAGACACTGACCGGTAAGCCATCATCATCCCGTTCAATACGGGGCGACATATCCTCGACCAAATCAATCTTGTTATACACCATGAGCACGGGCACTTCACCCGCATCGATCTCATCCAGCACCAAATTGACCTGATAGGTATTGTCTTGCAAACGTTCGTCTGCAACATCAACCACATGCAACAGCAATTGCGCTTCCTGCGTTTCCTGCAGGGTCGCTTTAAATGCCGCCACCAGATCATGGGGGAGATGACGAATAAAACCAACCGTATCCGCTAAAATAGTCGGTCCAACATCATCTATATCCAATTTTCTCAATGTTGGATCTAGGGTCGCAAATAGCTGATCTGCGGCATACACCCCAGCATCAGTAATACGGTTAAACAGCGTCGACTTACCTGCGTTGGTATAACCCACTAATGACACCGTTGGAATTTCCACCCGGCGCCTGGCTCGGCGACCCTGCTCTCGCTGCTTTGAGACCTTGGCCAATCGCTTGAGAATGTGATTGATACGCCCACGCAATAATCGACGATCAGTTTCCAGCTGGGTTTCACCCGGTCCCCGCAAGCCAATACCACCTTTTTGCCGCTCCAAGTGGGTCCAGCCACGGATCAAGCGCGTAGAAAGATGGCGCAATTGGGCAAGTTCAACCTGCAGCTTACCTTCGTGAGTACGCGCCCGCTGCGCAAAGATATCCAGGATCAGGCCGGTACGGTCGATCACTCGACACTTACATATCTGTTCCAGATTGCGCTCTTGAGAGGGAGATAGCGCATGATTAAAGATAATAAGGTCTGCCGAGGTTGCCTGAACCAAGGCAGCCACTTCATCAGCCTTACCTGCGCCAATAAAATATTTTGCACTAGGAGAAGGACGGCGGGTAGTGACCACATCAACAGCATCAACTCCCGCCGAATGAACAAGCATCTTTAACTCTGTTAAATCTTCCCGTTCACCCTCGTCTGTGAAATCAACATGAACCAGGATCGCCTGTTCACCAACGTCATAACGGTCAAACAAGCGTTATCGCCTCCAGTCCATTAACCACTTTGATCGCCATTTTCAGGCTTACCTGCGGTATGACTTGCATGTGAGATGGGACGTGCTGGAACCACGGTTGAAATAGCATGCTTGTAAACCATCTGGCTCACAGTGTTTTTCAAAAGGATCACAAACTGGTCAAATGACTCTACCTGTCCCTGTAATTTAATCCCGTTTACCAGATAAATAGAAACTGGCACACGTTCCTTACGCAAAGCGTTTAAAAATGGATCCTGCAAAGATTGCCCCTTAGACATCGCCTTATCCTTATTATTTTATTATTGCTAATTATTATGTGAAGAGATTTCCCTAAACAAGACAGTAGTATAAACAACACAGACCTGTCTAGCGAATGGCTGCAAGCAAGATTTTCAGGTTATTTTTATCATCACTTTGCAACCAGGTAACATTTGGCCAACTTCGTAACCAGGTTAATTGCCTTTTGGCCAATTGTCTTGTCGCCACAACACCACGAAAGATCATCTCTTTTTCATCATAACGGCCTTCGAGATATTCCCAAACCTGGCGGTAGCCAACACAGCGAATTGACGGCAGATCTATGTGTAGATCGCCACGCTCATACAAGCGCCTCACCTCTTCCACCAAGCCCTGCTCGACCATCTGTTTAAAACGCAATTCGATGCGCTGATGAAGTACCTGACGGTCATTCGGCGCAATCGCAAATTGCACGACATCAAAAGGCAAAGGCTCCGCAGATTGTTGCGCGATCCATTCTGATAAGCTTTTACCACTACTCCGATAAACCTCTATCGCGCGGGACAGCCGTTGCGGATCATTGGGGTGGATACGGGCAGCTGAGTCTGGATCGAACGAGGCGAGTTCGTCATGCAAAGCTTGCCAGCCTTTGCTGTCAGCTTCCAGTTCAATCTGTTTGCGCAGATCGGGATCAGCCTCCGGCAGCTCAGATAGCCCTTCCAGCAAGGTCTTAAAATACAGCATAGTGCCACCAACCAGCACAGGTAATTTACCCGCGGCCACGGCATTGTGCATAAGTTGCAAAGCGTCTTGGCGAAATCGTGCTGCAGAATAGGCCTCCGCCGGATCAATCACATCAATGAGCTGATGCGGACATTGCGCCAGCTCTGCTGAAGAGGGTTTCGCCGTACCGATATCCATCCCTCGATAAACCAATGCAGAATCGACACTGATCACCTCACAGGGATACGCCTCATTCAACGCCATAGCCAGATCCGTTTTACCAGAAGCGGTAGGCCCCATCAGAAATATCGCTTTAGGTTTGCTTACGTTAGCATCAGTGTTCATGGTGCTCCGGATAACGATTGCTAAGTTCGGCCATTGCACTGTTTAAGCCGATCTCAATACTGTTATTTCTTAGTAGAGAATCTATCTCATTGGACGGCAACACCTCTTGCAACCAATGTTGCAACTGGGCAAGCGATTGCGTCTGCTGAGCTGTCGCGAGCGGCATGGCCAACCACTTCACTAGCTGTGACAGTGTCACTTCGGCATTTTGCGATAAGAACTCTAACAACGGCGGTATGATTGTCGACCAGCTTACTTGCCGCAATCTTGCCGGGATCGTTTTCAGAATTAGCTTGCCCCTCTTCGGTTGCGCCATCTGCAATCCTAGCTGCGTAAGCAACGCCTCATGATGTTGCGCGGCATGAACAAGTTCGTCAGATAAAGAGAAGCTCACCGGCAGTAACAGAGGTTGCGCAACGATACCATCAGCGACATCCGCTATCAGAGCACATTGAATTCGCTGTTGATAAGCCGGAATTAATGCCGCTAAATACAACTGTCCATCATCACGAAACAGCAGGTAATGCTGTTGATGAATGGCCAACCATTGAAGATCCGTGCTTTGGTCACCTGATAACACAGGTGTAGCGGCTGAGTCATCGGCCGGCACCGTCATCAACTGGCTATAGGCTGCCGCGGCGGCGGGCTCAACAGCACCCTGCCCGCGATAAGTGGATGGCGCATGGCGAGCGCGACCGTCATAGCTGGCCGATTGTGGTTCAGCAATCCTTAATGCCGGTGGCTGGTAGCCCGCATCGTTGCTGGTCTCAGTTTTCGCCTCAGCAGCAAAGCTCGGCGAACTCCCGGAGCTGTCTGCAACAACACTCTGCGGCAGAGTTTCCGGTGCGGCAATTTCTCCCCAATTAAGCCCTTCATTCAATGCCTGATGCAAAACCTGATAGATATAGTCATGCACCAATCGGGACTGATGAAAACGCACCTCATGTTTGGCGGGATGAACATTCACATCCACCTGCCGTGGGTCGATATCAAAATAGAGCAGAAATACCGGCTGCAGATCAGCTGGCAGCAGCTCATCATAGGCCTGACGTACCGCATGATTAATCAGTTTATCGCGCATCACACGGCCGTTAACGTAACAGTACTGATAATCATGGCTCGGTTTGCAGGCTTGCGGATGCGCCAACCAACCCCGTATCTGCATATCATGGTGTTGTGCTTTGACTTGGATAGCTTGCGCCAAAAATTTTTGCCCAAATACCACCTGCAGACGTTTGCCTAAGGCAACGTCAGAATCACCACTACGAAATTGGCGCACCGGTTTGCCGTTGTGGGTCAGAGTAATGGACACATCTTGTCGCGCTAATCCAATCCGCTTAACCACTTCATCAATGTGATTGAATTCGGTTTTTTCGGTACGCAAAAAACGGCGACGGGCTGGCGTATTGAAGAATAGATCGGCCACCTCTACGGTAGTGCCTTGAGGGTGGCTGGCAGGGAGTAATTCAACCGCCATATCACGCCCCTCGGCTTTTGCCGCCCACGCTTCGCTCTGTTCGGCACTGCGGGAAGTGAAAATAAGGCGGGACACGGAACTGATACTGGCGAGTGCTTCGCCACGAAACCCCATACTGGTGATCGCTTCGAGATCATCCAATGTGCTGACCTTAGATGTCGCGTGGCGGCTCAGTGCCAGTGTCAGTTGCTCCTTTTCAACACCACAGCCATTATCACGAATACGGATAAGTTGATGACCGCCGCGAAGGATATCGATCTGGATCCGCGTTGCCCCTGCGTCCAAGCTGTTCTCCAACAACTCTTTAACCACAGATGCGGGGCGTTCGACAACTTCACCCGCCGCGATCTGATTAGCCAAACGCGGGGGTAGGATTTGAATGGGCATCGACTCAGGAACTCGGTATTGTCAGCACTTGACCTATTCTGAGCATATCGCTTTTTAACTGATTGGTCTTCTTCAGTTGCGTGACCGACGTATTGTAGCGCTGAGCTAGCACAGATAAAGATTCACCGCTTCGAACCGTATGCGTGCGCGGATGTAAGCTGGCGTAAAGGCTACCTTCAGGTGGCGCTCTGCGAAAATACCGACTAACGCCCTTAAAGATCGCTTTCGCCAATCCTACTTGATGGGATTTGCTATTAAGTAGCTTCTCTTCTTCCGGATTAGAGATAAAGCCAGTTTCAATCAATATAGAAGGGATATCTGGTGATTTCAGCACGGCTAAACTGGCTGATACCGGCTCTTTTTTATGTAACTTGGTCACTTTACCCATGTAGTAAAGAATGTCTTTACTCGCCTCATAGCCTGTCGCTCGGCTGTTATCCATCGACATATCAAGCAAGGTTTGCGTTAAGTATTTTTCACTCTGAGCATCAGACAACACCTCGCCAGCGCCACCGAGCAATTCTGAATGTTTCTCGGTCTTCTCCAGCCAACGGCCGATCTCTGTTTTGGCTCGACGGTTCGACAAATACCACACCGAGGCCCCCCGCGGCTGTGGCGAAGTAAAGGCATCAGCATGGATCGATAGTAACAGATCAGCACCGTGTTGGCGGGCCAGTTCAGAGCGACGGTTGAGGCCGACATAATAATCACCGGTGCGCAACAGCACCGCCTTCATGCCCTTTTCCGCGTCAATAAGCTTACCCAAACGGCGGGCAATTTCTAACGTCACTTTTTTCTCGTAGATACCACGGCCACCGATAGAGCCAGGATCTTCGCCACCATGACCAGCATCAATGGCGATCACAATCTCACGTTTTTGCTCACTGCGGTTATTGGTGATCACCGCCTTTTTTTTCTTTTCATCAAACAGATCGATTACCACCCGATCGCCATATGGCTCGGTAGGCTTCAAGGCAAACACCTTTGGCTTCAATGCCTGTTTCAGATCTAACACCACGCGCAGGGTGCCTTTCTTGGGTGGTTTGCTGGTACGTACCTTTTTAACCAGATCGCTGCCTTTAGCAACATTTCGCAAATCTAATGATGTATTTGAAGATTTAAAGTCAAATACCAGACGATCAGGATTTTTCAACGCAAAATAGCTGTACTCTGCCGGTGCTGACAGATCAAACACCACACGGGTATTGTCCGGTGATGGCCACACCCTCACACCATGCAACTCCGCAGCCATGGCACTCAGACTGACCGCCATCGCTACCCAGACGGTTGCGCCTATTCGGATCAGTTTACCCAACATCTTCATACCACTCATGTCACTCATTTTCTGTTACGCTGCTAAACGCAGTACCGCTCTTTAATGCTGCCAAGATAGCAATACCGCGCACATTTTTTGCTGTCATTGTCAGCTGCCTCGCCTCGCCCTCATAAGCCAAGGAGACAGTGAGATCCGCCTCGGGAAGAAACCCCTCCCCACGTTGCGGCCATTCTATTAGAGAAACGTTATTGTCTGCAAAGTAATCACGAACCCCCATAAATTCAAGTTCCTCGGGGTCTGCAAGGCGATAAAGGTCGAAGTGGAACACACTTTGCTCTCTAAACTGGTAACTCTCCACCAAGGTGTAGGTCGGACTTTTCACATTGCCATTATGCCCTAATCCTTGCACTACACCGCGACTAAAGGTGGTTTTGCCTGCACCTAAATCACCATACAGGTAGATCACTGCTCCCTGCTTCAGCGCCGGCGCCAAGCATTTGCCAAAGGCGACAGTGGCATCACTGTCAGGCAGTAGGAAGTTCAACTGTTTGGTGTCTTCTGTTTCTGTCATCTTACGGATTCACTAACGTTCGAATATGTGGCAATAAATCAGTGGCACAGGTACCACGCTCTCCCATGATGGTTGCCATATCTGCAGCATCTCCATGAATACAGACAGCCAACGCGGCGGCATCACTGATCGTCAAACCTTGGGCAATCAATGCGGCGATTATACCGCAAAGTATGTCTCCCATCCCGCCACTGGCCATACCGGGATTTCCCACCGTCGCGACAGCGAGCTGTTGGCCGTCATAAATGAGCGTGCCGGGGCCTTTCAGAACCACGACCCCCCCCAATTTTTTCTGCAATGCCCGCACGGCCGCATACCGATCTTGCTCAACCTCTTCAATATCACAGCCAAGCAGACGCGCCGCTTCGCCAGGATGAGGAGTTAATACCCAATTATTGCGATATGGGATATCCGGCATCGCGGCCAGCAGATTCAAGGCATCGGCATCAACGACCAACGGCTGAGGTTGTTGCAAGGTGGCCTGGAGATGTTGTAACCCCCAAGAGCGCCGCCCCAGACCAGGACCGACGACCACCACATCAGCCCAATTAAGTCGGTTTTCAACCAGCTCATCACTCTCGGCGGACTCAAGGCACATCAACTCAGGCTGCTGTGCCAACATCACCGCCTGATGACCAGGATGCGTGATAGTGGCAATCAAACCCGCCCCAGCCCTTAACGCAGCTCGCGCCGCCAATACTAATGCGCCAGCGTAACTCTGGTCTCCACCAACCAAACTGACTCGGCCATAATCTCCTTTGTGGGAAACCTTTGAACGGGGCGCGATTAACGGATTAAAGGTCTGACGCCGAACTAAACCAACACAAGATTCAACGAGTCCATCAAATGCCGCGCCAATACCTAAATCATTAAACTGCAGCTCACCCACATGATCTGCGGCGCTACCGGTAAATAGTCCCAACTTACGACCAACAAAACAGATGGTTGCCGTGGCGTGCACTGCGTAGGATTCAACCCAACCCGTATCGGCATTCATCCCCGACGGAATATCAATAGCAAGCACAGGTACACCAGCATTATTGATGCAGGCTATCACCTCATCAAAGGGCGATCGCAGTGGACCTTTTGCCCCAGTACCTAACATGGCGTCAACAATCACATCCGCTTTGGCTAATAGCTCCGGCTGCCAACCGGTAACCTCACCCCCTGCGGCCATAAATGCCGCTTTTGCCTTGGCGGCATCACCAGCGGATTGTTCCGAATGTCCCACTTGACACAGAGTGACCTGCAACTCTTCCGAAAGCGCCAAACGGCCTAAGACAAAGCCGTCACCACCATTATTCCCCCGTCCGCATAATACCAATATATTGGTGGCTAACGGCCACCGACTCCGAAGTGCAAGGTAAGCGGCATTGCCCGCCCGTTGCATCAAATCCCAAAGTGACAAGCCGACCGAGATAGCAGCTTCGCCTTCATGCTTTTGCACTTCAGACGCGGAATAGAGTGGGTATGTTAGACTGGAGCCCTTAAGAGTCGAACGATCCATATTCATGTCGATTAAAACTTCACCGGATTTAATTCAGTTAACTGAAGATATCAAGCGCTGGGGCCAAGAGCTAGGCTTTCAGCAAGTTGGTATCAGCGATCTTGATCTGCGCGATCAAAAACAGGGGATGGAGCTGTGGTTAGCCAATGGCTATCACGGTGAGATGCAGTACATGACGGCCCATGGGGATATGCGCTATCACCCAGAGCAGTTGCATCCTGGCGCACTAAGAGCGATCACTGTGCGTATGGACTACCTACCGGAAAACGCGCAGTTTGCTGCCAACTTAAGCGATCCCAATCAGGCCTACATCAGTCGCTACGCCTTAGGGCGCGATTATCACAAATTGATCCGGAATCGGCTAAAGAAATTAGCCCAACGCATTGCCGAACAGATCGATGGTGTGAATGCCCGCCCCTTTGTCGATTCAGCGCCCATACTGGAGCGACCATTGGCTGCCAAAGCGGGGCTGGGGTGGATCGGAAAACACAGCCTGTTATTAGACGAGCAGGCTGGAAGCTGGTTTTTCCTAGGTGAGTTACTCATCAATCTACCGCTACCGGTCGATACGGCGAGTGACACCGCCCCCGGCTGTGGCAACTGCAAAGCTTGCATCACCATCTGTCCGACGCAGGCCATTGTTGAACCCTATGTTGTTGACGCCCGCCGCTGTATCAGCTACCTGACCATTGAACACCCAGGGATCATTGATGAAGCGCTACGCCCACTCATGGGAAATCGCATTTATGGCTGCGATGACTGCCAGTTAATCTGCCCATGGAATCGCTATGCGCAACTGACTCAGGAGGGGGACTTTTCACCACGACAACAACTGCATCCACAAAAACTATTAGATCTGTTTGCTTGGGATGAAGCCACCTTTTTGAAAAATACCGAAGGCAGCCCGATCCGGCGGATCGGCCATCAACGCTGGCTACGTAACATCGCCATCGCCTTGGGCAATGCGCCGTATAACGAGGCGATCGTTACTGCGTTAACTAACGTAATACAAGCTGAGCCATCGGAGATGGTTGGTGAACATGTTGGGTGGGCGATTCAACAACAGAGAAGTAAGTCCGCTGATTATGAACTTCGACGGCAAACCCAGCGTCTAATCAACAGTGTCGAACGCGCGCTCCCCAGAGATGCGTAATGGCGACACCCAATTAACAATTGCTAACCAAAACTCTGCTTTGGTTCAACCTAATGTCACCAAAGCATAGATATACTAACGCCTGAACTTTGGGTTAAATAGAAAAGGAATCAGTCAGTTATGGATGCAAATCTTTTACCCTATATCATCGTCGCCTTGGCTGGCGTGGTGGTTTACTCCGGCGTAGTCACCGTCAGACAGGGCTTCAACTACACCATCGAGCGCTTTGGTAAATATACACGAACCTTAGCGCCGGGCTTTCACTTCGTCATTCCGTTTATCGACAAGATAGGTAAGCGCATCAATATGATGGAACAAGTGCTGGATATTCCTAGCCAAGAAGTGATCAGTGCTGATAACGCCATGGTACGTATCGATGCACTGTGCTTTTTCATGCCTGTGAATGCCGCCAAAGCCAGTTACGAAGTGAATGATCTGGAACATGCACTGCGTCAGCTCACCATGACTAACATTCGTACCGTGCTTGGCTCCATGGAACTGGATCGTATGTTGTCAGAACGGGACGAAATCAACTCTCGCCTATTAAACGTGGTCGATGCCGCGGCCGCGCCGTGGGGGCTCAAAGTAAACCGTATCGAAATTAAAGATATCAACCCGCCACAGGATCTGGTGGAAGCGATGGCGAATCAGATGAAAGCGGAGCGTGAAAAGCGTGCCAACATCTTGGAAGCAGAGGGCTTTCGTCAAGCTGCCATTTTGAAAGCTGAAGGTGAAAAACAGTCACAAATCTTAGAAGCTGAAGGTCGCCGTGAAGCAGCATTCCGTGATGCAGAAGCGCGGGAACGTGAAGCCCAGGCCGAAGCGAAAGCCACCAAAGATGTATCAGAGGCGATCGCAGCAGGTGATAAGAACGCTCTTAATTACTTTGTTGCACAAAGTTATGTCGGTGCGATCGAAAAACTCGCGTCCGCAGACAACCAGAAAGTGCTGATACTGCCGACCGAAACCACCGGAATGCTTGGCGCACTGGATGGCATCAAAGAGCTACTCGGCAGTACCAAAGGAGGCTAAGGATGATGCCCATAATGGAATTTATGCAAACCATGGGACCGGAAGCATGGGCAATTCTTGGCATCACTTTAATTATTATTGAGGTGTTCGCGCCCAGCAGCTTTCTGCTTTGGCCCGGTTTATCTGCACTGACGGTGTCAGTCGGCATGTTGTTGTACCCACTTGCTTGGCAAGACCAATTCATCGTGTTTGCCGTATTGTCAGTTGTCATCACCTTAGTAGGGCGACGATTTTACAATCCGCAGCATATTATTAGCGATCAGCCTGAACTGAATATTGTCAGTAGTCGCTACATTGGTCACATCTATACGCTGGCAGAAGATAGCAACAATGGTCGTGGTCGCGTCAAGATCGGTGATTCTCTTTGGTTAGCAGAAATTGAGGGGGAGAAAAATCTCACCGCAGGCACACCAGTACAGGTGGTTGCTCAACGTGACACCGTATTGAAAGTGAAAGAGTTAGAGCCCTAGCCCTAGCCCTTCCCGCTGCATCACCTTCGTCAGCAGTTGCGCCGAATCTTCGGGGTGCTGCTGACAAATCCACATCCCCATCCGCTCAAACCCTCCCATCGCTTGGGTGATAGGAAAAAATTCGACATAAAGATCATTCCCCGGGCCAATATGCCAAGCATAGTTAAACGCGGGCTCACAGTTCAGGGCAGGCATCGCAGCACGCAATAGCTTGACCCCAAGCTGTACACCTCTGGTCATCGCGCTGAGCTGAGCAGCACTTAACTCATGCAAATAGCCTGTGCCGGTCGTTTTTAAGTGCAACATCATATGCAGCGGGCGGCGCATAAAATAGGGGATCAACAGCACCGCTTCACCGAGATCGGCAATAGTTAAATTAGCCGGATTTTCTGACAATAAAAAGTTGCTAAAGCTGCGCTGATGACGACGTTGAAAACTCCAATCATGAAAGCTGCGCTGCGGCATGATATTGCAAAAACTTATCTGCTGATGACCATGGCTTAGTGAAGCCCCTGCGGGAGCGCCAAAATTTTTGATGACCGACAGATGACCAAACTTATCAGCCAAAGCATCACTCGGCGGCATATAGCCTTCAGATGTCGTCAACAAGCGCTGCTCGAGTTCAGCGAGCCGTTGCACGGTAATCTCAAGATCCGCCAGCGGCATATTATGCCAATCCAGTTCATGAATAGAGCTGGTCCATTGCAGCAGATGCATGCCGTAAGTTGCCCGCCCATTACGCTCGGGATCTGGATAAAGGGGTTTATCTAATAACGATTCGTTCATCCGTTCGCAGGGAAACAAAATCGGATATAGGTTTTGCGAAATAAAAGTGAAGCCTCGGGACAGTGGCGTATAGTCGACAAAGCGAGTTTCAATACCCTCGCAGATCGGACAACCTTCATGCTCATCGTGCTCCGTCAGCGCGACCTCTTCCAAATCATGATGACGCAATGCTCGCGAGGCATTATAAATCACCATATTGCCGTCACGTGGATCCAGCTGACATAGCTGCTGCGGCACATGCCCTTCTATTTTTGGATCATCAGCCAACCAACTGCGTAATAACTCGGTATCCGCTTCCGCTAACGGCTTTGGCGGCAATAAATGACTGATCGTCTCGAAATCCAACTGTTTAGGCATATGTTTTTGGGACTTAATTACAATTCAACTCCTTAAATTTTTAGTACACTTTGCAGAAATAGGGGCTTATTTTAAATAATAAACAAGCCAAACTTAATCTGGAGAGGGCTGGGATGCAGGTTTTAGGCATAGATATCGGTGGTTCAGGCATTAAAGGCGCGGTAGTCGACTTGACCACAGGAGAGCTGGTCACCGAACGCCACCGGATCCCCACTCCGCAACCTGCCACGCCAGAACAAGTCGCCAACACAGTGGCTGAGCTGGTTGAGCACTTCGCGTGGAAAGGTCCCGTCGGTTGTGGTTTTCCCGCCGCGATCCAGCACGGCATTGCGCGTACCGCAGCAAATATCGACAAAAGCTTTATCGGCACCGATGTTGCCAAGCTGTTCAGTAACATAACAGAATGCCCCTGCTACGTACTCAACGATGCCGACGCTGCTGGAGTGACCGAGATGCACTTTGGTGCCGGCCGAGGGATCAAAGGTGTTGTACTGATGGTCACCATCGGCACCGGATTAGGCACAGCACTGTTCAGCGACGGTAAACTATTACCCAACACTGAACTAGGGCACATCCTGCTGGAAAATGGCCTTGAAGGTGAGCAGTATGCATCATCGGCGGTGCGCGAACGCGAAGAGTTAGGCTGGGGTAAGTGGGGTAAGCGTTTTAATACTTACCTGCAACAAATGGAAGCTCTGTTTTGGCCCGATATTATTCTTCTCGGTGGCGGTGCCAGTAAGAAATTTGAGAAATTCAGCGATAAAATTGAGGTCGATGCCTTGGTGACACCGGCAGCATCACTGAATCAGGCTGGGATCATCGGTGCCGCACTGTATGCTGCTGAACAGCACACCGGCGCAGATCTGACACAGCTGCCTGCCTAGCCGGGCAAATCAATATCGCTAGCGGTGAGAGCCTGCATCAATGCAGATTGACAGCTAGCAACTTCAAAGGTGCTCACTTTGATCTGTTCTGGCCAGCCATCAGCTGGCCAACCACCTTTTTGCAATAACGCCCGCAAAAACTGATCGGCAGAGGGTAGCTGATGCCATACCTGAGGCAAAAACACGGCTCTGCGCGCTCCCTGCTGTAACAGCACACCATCAATGTTGGGTCTTAGTTGATGGCATAACGCCTGATAATCCTCCGCCAAACAGGCCACTAAGGGCGACAACACAGAGACCTCCAGCGTTAACTCAGACAACTCATCACGCCCAACCGGGGCAAATCGTGGATCACGAAAAGCCGCATCATAAGCGTGCTCAATCAGATCTTGCCAAAGCGGTTGGATCGCCGACAAACCACCAATACATCCGCGCAGCTGCTCAGCTTTGTGCAAAGTGACAAAACAGCAAGCATACTCTTGCAGCCAAGCTGCTGAAGGGATCTCCGGAGGACGCCAGTGCTGTGCGCTGTCGACCGCTGACTCGATCGCTTTTGCGGCCAACCATAACAGTTGCGATTGCTGATTCTCACTGAGCGTAAACGGCAAAGCTGGCATAACCGACCACCCTGTTTTTATCGCCTGTGCTATCGCCTGAATTACACTGTGCTAACAGGCTTATCTCTGCTTTCTGGTTTTGCAGCAACGCCATGAGCCCATTGATGGCACGACAACCACAGGCGTCAGCTCCCTGCAGCTGCATTGACTTACTTAAGATCTGAGCAACGGTTTGTTGATCATGCCGCTGCGCGATTGGGTAACTCTCGAAATGGCTGAGATCACTGCTAACGACGATCAAGCAGCTTGGATCATGCCAAAAAGGCTCCAGTAACGCCGCCAGCGTTGTAGCGGGGATCTCGCCGACCACCACAGGCACAATCTCAAATTTCTGCAAACTGAGCTGCAAAAACGGCAGCTGTACCTCTAATCCATGTTCCAAACGGTGGGCTTCATCATGCCATTCTGCCCACTCTGAGGTTGCCAGCAACGCCAATGCGGCACGGTCCAACAGCAGCTGCCCTAGTGGCGTCGAAAACAATTCACAAGTTGGCAAAGCTAAGCCGTGCAACGGCACCCTGTGGTTAGGCCCCAACAACAGGACAGTACGGATCTGTTGCGCCCGCCCTTTTAACTGTGCGTAGCCTGCCGCAGCGACTTCACCTGAATACTGATAGCCGGCATGGGGAACAATAAGCGCTTTAGGCATACGTTCAAGTTGCGGCGTATTCATTAACCAGCAAGCGATCTCTGCAGCCAAGAGATCACCGTCGTCCGGGTAAAAGCTGCCCGCATGGGCTGCTTCACGAACCGTCATCATTCCTCCGCCAGCAACTAAACTCTTCTATGAGTATATCTGTTACTGGGATAAATATGACGGCGCCCCCCTCAAGTGACTATCATCCGACCCAATATTGGCAGCTCATGCCAGACAAAAGGGTGCAATGTACTCTTTGCCCTAAGCTCTGCACTTTACGTGAGGGCAAGCGCGGTGCCTGCTACGTGCGCATGGCACATGCAGGGAAAATTGTGCTCACCAGCTATGGTCGCTCTAGCGGATTCTGCATCGACCCTATCGAGAAGAAACCGCTCAACCATTTCTACCCTGGCAGCTCAGTGCTTTCATTCGGTACCGCTGGCTGCAATTTAGGCTGTAAGTTTTGTCAGAACTGGGATATCAGCAAATCCAGAGAGATGGATACACTCGCCGCAACAGCCAATCCGCAACAGATTGTTGCAGCAGCGACGCGTTATCAGTGCCGAAGTGTGGCTTTCACCTATAACGACCCGGTGATTTTTCTTGAGTACGCCACCGATGTCGCGCAAGCTTGTCGCGAACAACAAATTGAGGCTGTGGCCGTCTCCGCAGGCTATATCAACCCCCTACCCCGTGCGGATTTCTACCAAGCTATGAGCGCGGTGAATATCGACCTCAAAGCCTTTACTGAGCGCTTTTATCGCAAGCTATGCGCTGGCCACTTGGCGCCAGTGCTCGACACGCTGCTGTATCTCAAGCATGAAACTCAGGTGTGGCTGGAGATAACAAACCTAATCATCCCCGGAGAAAATGATTCTGCAGCGGAAATCACTGCGATGTGTGAGTGGCTAATCACCCATCTAGGCGCAGACGTGCCGCTACACTTCAGCGCTTTCCATCCAGACTTCAAAATGCGCGACACCCCAAGCACACCGAAGGAGACACTGCTTGGTGCACGTGACATCGCCAAACAGATAGGGCTGCACCATGTCTACTTGGGTAATATTCATCACTCGCCCTCAGACAGCAGCTACTGCGCTAACTGCGGCGAGCGCCTGATCGAACGGGACTGGTATCAGTTGGGTGAATATAAGCTAACAGCCGATGGCTGCTGCCCCAAATGCCAAAGCCCACTGGCGGGCCGCTTTCACCATCACGCAGAACGTTTTGGTGCCAAGCGGATCCCCGTCAGCATCAAGGGTTAAGCATCCATTGCATAGCGTACTCCACATGCAGGAGGGTAGAGTCAAGTAATGGGATATGGTGAGTCTGTTCGCGCATTAGCATCGCTAGCTCGGTGCAACCTAACAGAATCGCCTGTGCCCCCTGTTGCTCCAATGCATCAATGGTCAGCAATAGCTCGGCCTCGGATGCATCGCGGATCTCACCATGGCAAAGCTCTTTGAAAATAATATCGTGGATCAGCCTTTGAGTCCGCTGATCTGGCGTGATGACGTCGATACCATGTACCAACTCCAAGCGTTCACGGTAGAAAGGTTCTTCCATAGTGAAGCGGGTGCCCAGCAAACCAATCTTCTTAATCCCCATCTGCTTGGCTTTAACGGCAGTGATATCAATGATGTTTAGTACCGGGATCGACAACTGATTTTCCAGCTGTGGTGCCACCTTGTGGATCGAATTGCTACACAACAATAAACCTTCGGCTCCCGCTCGTTCCAACTTTTGCGACGCATGCAGGATCTTCTGACCCACCGCAGTCCAGTCTCCTTGCTCTTGCAACGTGGCTATTTCACGAAAATTGAAGCTGTATATCAAAGTGCTGGCGGAATTAAGACCACCTAAACGCTCATAGATCTCTTCATTCAAGGACTTATAGTAGATGGCTGTCGATTCCCAGCTCATTCCTCCTACCAAACCAATTGTTTTCAACTCAAACCTATCCTTACGTCCAGCGACGTCCTATTCTCAGCGTTAAACCCGATCAACCGGAATAGCTGCCAGCGATTTTCCATACCAAGTGTCACAGCCACCGTGGCCAGTGCACCCCTTAGGTTGTTGCAAACGACGATAACCTTGGCACAAATACAACGCATTTGCCGCCGCCATACTGGCCAAAGTCTCCAAATAACAATAGCAGTAATGTTGCGCAGCCCACTCCTCTAAACGCACTAACAATTGCCGTCCCCAGCCGAACCCTCTGCCTGCAGCAGCTAAATACATTTTTTGCAGCTCACAAACGCCATCATCGTTCCCTGCCAGCGGGCCGATGCCTCCGCCCCCAAGCAGCACACCATCCTGCTCAATCACCAGATAGTGACATTTTTCATTTTGATAAGTCTGATACATCTGATCCAGTGACGGATCTTGCCATGCAAAGCCCGGCTGATTGGCACCAAATTCAGTTAATACACGACGAATAACGGCTGCTAAGGCAACATTATCCCTAGCTTCAATCTCACGAATAATCACAATCTAGCCATCACTACATATCATCCATTCTTGCGACGCCATGCACCATACGTCGTTGACGCTCCTGCTCATGGCCGATCAAATTGAGCAGTAGCTCCTCAGTCTCTGTAGACACCGCGTTTGGCACTTGCTGTGATAACAATGCCATCAGCTCATTGTCGAATTTAAGCACCAGCTTCAGTAACTGATGCTCATCAATATCCTCTGCCAGTTGGTAGGCCTGTAGCCGCTCCAATAAATCGGTTTCCCCGGTGTTTTCGAACCAAGTATCCAAAGCCGCCGCAGGCGCTAACTCCATATATTCAACCAGTGCTTGCTGCTGCTCACGCTCTTTACTGGCAAGAAACTGCAATAACAGCTGGCTGCGGGGGTTCTTTAAGTCAGGCAGCCAGGATTGATATCTGTTCGCCAATGCCAAGCGTGCTTCAGCGACAAACGCCAAAAGTTCTCGAGCTTGCTTAAAACGCATATAGCCTCCTCAGCCCTGCCCTGTTAATGCCTGAGGCAGGTACAAAAAGGGCCCGCATCGCGAGCCCTTTCACTGGGTTAATCGGCAAACTTAATGCCAATATCCTGATGTTGGTCTCTGGCTTCCGCACTTTTGGGGAGCACTACTTTTAGCACCCCTTTACGATATTCAGCACAGATCCCTTCTCTGTTAATGGCTGCATGAAGCGGTATCCGGCGTTCAAAATGCCCGTAGAAACGCTCCTGTAGATGGTAACCACGGGGATCCTCTTCTTCATCCCGCGCCAACTGCTTTTCTCCCTTAAGGATCAGCTGATCACCATCAAACTGCAGCTGAATATCCTGTTCTTTAATATCAGGTAACTCGGCCGTGACCACAATCTGGTCATCTTTCTCAACGACATCGACGGCAGGTGCGTTCCAATCTGCCATTCCATGTTGAGCCCATTTCAGGCCTGTCCCTGAAAACTCATCAAACAGACTATTTATACGTTGCTGCAATGTGTCTACTGGCATCGACTTGTCGCCAAACAGAGATGGAAAAAGCGGTTTCATAACGCCTCCTCCTCACCATTCAGTGAGTAAACACCTACACATCAGAGGCCACAGACTACTTGGCCTCACTCTTAATATAGCGCGGCAGCTGCACCGCGATAGTGCAATTAGACTTGGCAATGATCGGGATCAAGAATCAGTTTTTGCTTGTTCACGCTGCCACGCATCGATCATTTCTGGCACCACCACAACGACGCCATTGCGGCTGACATAAAACCGCTTTGCATCTAGAACCAAGTCTTCTCCAATCACCATGCCATCAGGGATCTCGCAGCGCTCGGCGATCACGGCTCTGCGAATACGGCAATGCCGTCCAACTTGTACCGACGGCATTAACACGGCGTCCTCAACACTGGAGCCCTGCTCAACCGTCACTTTGTATGAGAGTAAGGAACGCTTAACCACGCCCCCAGAGATAATACAGCCAGCTGAAACCATGCTGTTTAGCGCCATGCCACAATACTTTTCATCCTCAAACACAAACTTGGCGGCAGGAAGCTGCTCTTGATAGGTCCAGATAGGCCAACGCTCATCATACAAATTAAGTTCAGGGTCAATGTTCACCAGGTCCATACTGGCCTGGTAATATTCATCAATGTTCCCTACATCTTTCCAATACGGCTGTACCGATGCGCTATCATCCTCGTAGCAATAAGCGTAGGTATTATGATGAGCCACACACTTAGGAATAATATCCATACCAAAGTCGTGGCTTGAATGAGGATTACTGCCATCGGCCATCAGCATTTTTTCTAGAAACGCCATCTCAATTACATAGATACCCATGCTGGCTAACGTCATATCTTCCCGTCCAGGCATAGGTGTTGGCTGTTCCGGCTTTTCAACAAACTCGGTAATACGATGATTGTCATCAATCGACATCACACCAAACTCAGCGCCCCGCTCTTTTGGCACAGGAATACAGCCGATGGTGATATCTGCACCGGTTTCCACATGCTGGGAGAGCAGCAAGGTGTAATCCATCTTATATACATGATCGCCACCGAGAATAAGCACACGTTCAGGTCGTTGGTCGCGCAGAAAACTCAGATTTTGATAGATCGCATCTGCCGTCCCGCGGTACCAACTGGTACCGATCTGCTGCTGCGCCGGAATGATATTAACAAACTCGCCAAACTCACCGCGAAAGTGACCCCAAGCGCGCTGCAAATGGATGATCAGTTCTGAAGCCTTGTATTGCGTCAGCACACCGATACGCCTGATACCGGAATTCACGCAGTTAGATAGGGTAAAGTCGATGATGCGATATTTACCGCCAAAAGGTGTAGCGGGCTTGGCACGGGCACGGGTCAAGTGCATTAAGCGCTCGCCACGACCACCAGCTAAAATCATCGCCAGTGTTGAGCGAGTTAACTCATTGACATAATTTCCCGGGATCCGAGAAGAGGGCATTCCGTTTTTCACCGTTCCTTTCCGCTTCGACAGCTTAACGACACTTCACAATCTAGTTGCTTAGTGCAAAGCAAGCGATAGCCAATGGTAAAAAAATATTGAAAAATCGATGTTTATAACGAAATAAGCTCGCAGTTGCCGGAATATTAATCGCCAACCTCGACAGCCACAGAACAATTGGCGCAGATTAACCATCTAGAGCCGCTTCTGATGGTCTTAATGAACACAGCAATGGTCTCATCGACCATCAAAAATATACTGCGGGTGCAGTCAATCAAGACAACGAGCTTGATTCAAGCGCTTGCTTGTCAGCTCAACGCTTGCTGAAAATACCAATGGTGAACAATAAATCGATGATCGCGAAAAGCGATCGGACGCAGCTTCAGAAGATAGCGAATATCGAATAGCAAGAAACGAAAAATGAGAATAATGAAAAAATAGAGGAAAATTGGAGCGGCACACGAGGTTCGAACTCGTGACCTCGACCTTGGCAAGGTCGCGCTCTACCAGCTGAGCTAGTGCCGCTTATAGAAGATGCCTTAAGAAGAGAAAATTGGAGCGGCACACGAGGTTCGAACTCGTGACCTCGACCTTGGCAAGGTCGCGCTCTACCAGCTGAGCTAGTGCCGCTTCGTATTTCTGGACATCATGTTGAATTGGAGCGGCACACGAGGTTCGAACTCGTGACCTCGACCTTGGCAAGGTCGCGCTCTACCAGCTGAGCTAGTGCCGCTTATCAACGTGCTTTGCGGAGGTCATTCCCACAAGGCGAGCCGCATTTTACAAAATTAAGAGGGCAATGCAAGCCCAGATGCCAATTTTCACTTAAAGAAGTGCGCTCGATAGTACTTCAACTCTGCAATTGACTCGCGAATATCATCAAGCGCCAGATGCGTACCTTGCTTGGTAAAACCAGTCAATAACTCCGGCGTCCAGCGCCGACAAAGCTCTTTAATAGTACTGACATCGATATTGCGATAATGGAAGAACGTTTCTAATTCAGGCATATAGGCGTCTAAAAAGCGGCGATCCTGGCCAATGCTGTTACCACACATAGGTGACTTGCCAGCGGGCACCCATTGCTTGAGAAATGCCAGTGTTTGCTCGATGGCGTCTTGCTCAGTGACCTTACTGGCTCGAACACGCTCCACTAGGCCACTATTGGTGTGGGTTGTCGTGCACCACTCATCCATTGCCGCCAGCGCTTCCTCCGGTTGGTGGATCGCCAGCACAGGACCTTCTGCCAAGATGTTCAACTCCTTGTCAGTGACAATGGTCGCCATCTCGATTATCACGTCATTACGCGGATCTAAGCCTGTCATTTCCAGGTCAACCCACACCAGATTATCTTCGCTGACTACCATCTCTATCCCCTGCTAGCTGCCCCACAACGAATGATGCGGTCATCGCAGCCCTAAATGCAGTATCATACTGGTAATTTGCAAAACCCCCAACCCGGACACTGGATAGAGTTTGTGGCTAAAAAGAAGAAACTGACCAAAGGGCAGATCCGCAGAGTTCGCGCAAATCAAAAGCGCCGTCTCGACAAAGCTGAGGGCTCCTTAGATTCAGCGCTGCCAGAAGATGACCAACTCGATACGCCACAAACCGGCGTGATCGTCAGCCGCTTTGGTCAGCACTGTGACGTTGAAAGTGAAGACGGCAAGATCCGACGCTGCAACAGTCGCCGCACCATAGAAAGCCTGGTGACCGGTGACAAGGTGATCTGGCGCGCCTATAAGCAAGCAGATGAATCCAGTGGTTTAGGTGGCGTTGTCGAAGTGGTACAACCCCGAACCAGCGAACTGTGCCGTCCCGATTTCTACGATGGCCTAAAGCCCGTCGCAGCCAATATCGATCAGATCCTAATTGTCACCTCCGTGTTGCCGGCATTTTCCAGTCAGATCATTGATCGTTATCTGGTGGCTTCAGAAAACATCGAAATAGAACCCGTCATCGTGCTGAATAAAACCGATCTATTGGATGATGCAACGCGGCAAGAGATAGCGCCAGTATTGGAGAATTATCGCAAACTGGGTTACCGAGTTTTAGAAGCCAGCAGCCTCACCTTTGAAGGCTTAGAGCCGATCAGAACCGCCCTCATCGACCGTATCAGTGTGTTTGTTGGTCAGTCCGGTGTCGGGAAATCATCGCTGATCAATTCACTGTTACCAGAAGCGGAAGAGGTGATCGGTGATGTATCCAGTAATTCAGGCTTAGGCCAACACACCACCACTGCGGCCAAATTATTACACCTACCGGGCGGAGGCGATTTAATTGACTCACCTGGGGTGCGTGAGTTTGCCTTATGGCATCTAGAGCCTGAGCGGGTGACCTGGTGCTTTAGAGAACTTAGAGAGCTGATTGGCGGTTGCCGCTTCAGAGACTGTAAACACGGTGACGATCCTGGCTGTATTATTCGCGAAAAAGTGGAACTCGGCGAGATTAGCCAACTCAGATATGACAACTATCATCATATCTTAACCACCATGGACAGTGACAAACCGAAGCGACAGCGTCCTTTATAGGCGCAGCCATAACCGAGCTGCGATGACAGTCAACGGCTGATGGTCTAAAATGCCGCAGCACTGCACCAAGAAATTTATTTATTTTTAAGTGAGAACAACGTGTTAGATAAACTAAAAGTCGCCTTACAATACTGTTTCCCACAACATGGTTTATCCCGCTTAGTCGGTTGGATAGCCGCCGCAGAAGCGGGCAAGGTCACCACAGCGTTTATCCGTTGGTTTATCGGCAAGTATCAGGTCAACATGTCGGAAGCGGTGGAATCGGCACCCGAAGCCTACAGTAGCTTTAATCAGTTCTTCACTCGCCCTCTTAAAGAGGGTGTCCGCCCTCTCGATGAAAACAGCCACTCATTGGTACACCCTGTCGATGGTACCGTCAGCCAATTGGGCCCAATTGAAGAGGGGCGAATTTTCCAGGCCAAAGGGTTCCACTATACGAGTACTGCACTGCTTGGCGGCGATCCCGCCACCGCCGAACCATTTAATCAGGGTGACTTCGCTACCATCTATCTTGCTCCGCGTGACTATCATCGTATGCACATGCCGCTCGACGGCACACTCAAAGAGATGATCTACGTGCCGGGTAAGCTGTTCTCGGTAAACCCACTGACCGCAGAAAATGTCCCTGAATTGTTTGCGCGTAATGAGCGTGTTGTTGCGATTTTTGATACCGAAGTTGGCCCAATGGCGATGGTACTGGTCGGCGCCACCATCGTTGCCAGCATCGAAACCGTTTGGGCTGGCACCGTCACGCCTCCAGCAGGCAAGCAAGTATTCCGTTGGACCTATCCCGCTGAGGGCAACGAAGCCGTGAAGCTTAAGCGCGGCGAAGAGATGGGCCGCTTCAAGCTTGGTTCTACCGTGGTGATGCTATTCGGCAAAGACGCCATCAACTTCAACCCTGAGCTTGAAAGTGGTGTGGTAACACGTATGGGCGAGGCGATGGCCAGCCGCAAATGACCGACAGTGGTCGCAGCTTATGCTACCTGCATGGATCGGTACTGCTGTTTGGCGGTACCGCCCTGTTTGCCAAGTTAATCCCACTACCCGCGCTTGAAATAACGGTCTTTCGCTGTGTAGTCGCCGCCCTTTTTCTTGCCAGTTTTCTGCTCGTTTCAGGTAAAAAACTGCGCTTGGCCTGCGGTAAAGATTATCTGATCGCGCTGTTCCTTGGGGTGTTGGTGGGTTTCCATTGGGTAACCTATTTTGCCGCCATGCAACTGGCCGGCATTGCCATCGGCATGATCGCACTATTTAGCTTCCCGGTGATGACCGTGGTATTAGAACCACTGTTTAACAAGCAGTTACCGCACAAGGCCGATCTGTTTGCCGCCGTCGCTGTGCTCGCCGGCATTATTTTGATGGTTCCCGCACCATCATTCGGTAATGAAGTGACGCTGGGTATTGCCACGGGACTGTTTTCAGCACTGCTATACACGTTACGCAATATTTTTCATAAACGTCTGTTTAGTCGCTATAGCGGCCCTCAGGCAATGAGCTACCAAACTGCTGTTGCCGCCATCATCTTGTCGGCACTGCTTGAGATCCCGCCCACGGATGTGAGCCCCCATAGTTGGATGTTATTAGCACTCTTGGGCATCCTATTTACCGCTATGCCCCATGCGATGGTGGCAGAAAGCCTGCGTAAGTTACCTGCAAAAACCGTCGGCTTAGTCTCCTGTCTGCAACCACTTTATGGCACCCTTGCAGCCATCTGGATATTGAATGAGTATCCATCGCTCACCACGGTCATAGGTGGCAGCATTGTGATCAGTGCTGCGATTTGGGAAACCTGGCGCGCCCAGCGCCGTTAAAACAGCCCCCCGTCACCACCAGCACCGTATCCTCGGAATAATATTCATCAGCAAACAAAGACTTGCCTGTTATGCGGCGCTGCACCTAGGATAAAGAGATAACAATAAGGATCTCTTATTTATGCGCTTTCTAGTTCTCACTCTGAGCCTATTGCTTTGCAGTCACCTGTCTTTCGCCGCGGGGGATAAAACCGACATCCCTGACGCTACCGAACTGGAAGCCAAATTAGCGGCATTGAATACCGAAAGTTCCCCGGAGCTGGCGCGTATCTATGAGAGTATTTTGTCGGAACTCAGATTGACCCATGATGCTGAAGAGACGCGTTCGCGTTATCAAAAAATTATCGATAACTATGCCGACCTAAGCAATCAACGAGCTGCCGAGTTCACTCAATTACAAAAGCAGAAGCAGGCCGCCGCGCCCAAGGATGACAGTCAATTAGAGCTACTGATTTCGCAAAAAGATGCTGAGTTAGTCCAAGAGCAGAGTCGACTGAGCGCCCTAGACCAACGTATCACACGCATAAACCAACGCATCCCCTTGATCCCGCAAGATATCGACAAGCTGAAAACCGAACAACGCGCATTAAGGCAACAACTCAGTAAAGCCCCTGCCGCCAGTACAGCGAAAGAGGGGGAAGCCCAACAGTGGCTAGTCATCGCTAAAATCAACCGTATTGCCGCCGCGGTACAGGCGTTAGAGATTGAACAGCTTAGTAGCAACAATCGTCTTGAACTCTACCGTCTAGAGCGTGAATGGGTGTCACTGAAGCAAGACCAACTCAATCAACAGCTCAACGAGTGGCGAGAGCGATTAAGTAAACAGCGACGCGCAGACACCGCCGAACTGGTTGAAGCAGCAAAGCAGGGAGCAGAATCTCAGTTACAGGAGCAAGACCCGCTACTCACCGAACAAGCAGCGAAAAACGAAGAGTGGGCAACACACCTCACCAACCTGACCGAGCTAATCGAGCACACCTCCAGCTTACGCACTCAGACCGCCGCAGCATCTAACGAGTTGATGCAAGAGCGCTCGTTACTACAGGAACAGCTCGGCTTAAGCGACATGGGCGCCGCATTAGGTGAACGATTACTGGGCCAATATGAATCCCTCAATCAGGTTAAACCCGATACCACACTTGAAGAGCGTATCGCTAAGGCACGCGTATGGCGTTTCCGCTATCGAGAACAAGCCGACCTACTGAAAGACAGAAGCGGTCTGATACAATCGCTATTAGCCGAGCAAAAAACCTTACTCACCCCTGCGAAGCGCGAGCGGTTAAACAAGCTACTGGATACCCGTGAGCAACTCGTCAACCAACTCACAAACCTGCAAGAAAAATATATTCTCGAGCTGGCAAAGTATCAGGGCGAAGAGAAACAACGCCTGGCAAATGCCGAGGCTTTGCGAGAACTGATCAGCCAGCACCTACTATGGGTGGCCAATGCCAAACCGATCAGCTTTGGATGGCTTACCAATGCCATTAAAAGTGTCCCACGTTTTGCCGATCAGGGTATTTGGATCGATATAAAGCTCGCCGCCCAAAGCTCACCGTTGAAACTAAGCCTGTTTATTGCCATCTGTTTGCTGACCTTGTTGCTGCACAACACCAAACGACGTTATCTGCAACAAGAGATCTCCGAGCTAGCGAAACCGGTTGGGCGTGTTACCCAAGATGACATCAGCTACACGCTGAAAGCACTGGCATGGAGCTTCTTCGCCGCCGCCATCTACCTACTGCCCCTGCTTGGGCTCGCTTGGTTGTTCCACGTACCGCCATGGGAACACCCCCATGCATCTGCGGTAGGCAGTTCAGCCCAAAGTACCTCCTACACTCTAATGGTCGTGCTGCTTATTCATCATCTATGCCGCCCAGACGGCGTACTCTGTTGCCATTTTGGCCGCAATGTTAAGGTCACCAGTGCTTTTGCCAAGGTTATTTACCAGTTTGGTATGGCCTATATCCCCATCGCTGCAATCTCCTCATTCAGTAACCACTTTAGCGATCCGTTGATCAATGCCGGGCTGGGTAGAATGCTGTTTATGGTGATGTGTTTGTTGCTTATCGTGATGCTGCAACGCGTTACCTACGTTTATCTGCAACACGTCAACTTCTCTTCGCAACAAAAGAAATGGTTCACACTGTTCCGCTGGACGCTAATTTGTGTTCCATTCGCCGCATTCATCGCCTCGTTTAGTGGTTACTACTATTCCGGACGCGTGTTGCTAAGCTTGGTGGCCGACTCGCTAATTATCAGCAGTGGATTTTGGCTAATCTATTTAGTTGCCTACCGCTTTATGGCCATCCAGGAACGCCGAGTGGCCTATGAACGAGCCAAGGCAAAACGTGCAGAACTGATTGCGCAACGCGAGAAAGAGCAAAATCAGGAAGACACCAGTGTTGATAAAACGATTGAACTGGAAGAGTACGAAGTAGACGTTGATCAACTCAAAGCGCAAGCGCTGCGCTTAATTCGCACCAGTTTACTACTGGGCCTCGCATTTGTGCTGATGGCCGTATGGAGTGATGTACTGTCTGCCCTAACCTGGCTGGACGACATTGTGGCTTGGCAAACGCAAAGCGGCGATGTCACCGTGGATATCACCTTGAAAAAGATGCTGACCGGGGCGATCACCCTGATCATGACCTTTATTATTGCCCGCAACCTGCCTAGTTTAATAGAGCTGGCCATCTTACAACGTTTAACATTGGAGCCCGGCGTCGGCTTTGCCATCTCCACCCTCACCCGTTATGGCGCAACGCTCATTGGTTTGCTCTGGGGCTTTAGTATTATTGGCTTTGAATGGTCTAAATTGCAGTGGCTAGTTGCCGCGCTGGGTGTTGGCTTGGGCTTCGGCCTGCAGGAGATCTTCGCCAATATGGTCTCAGGTCTGATCATCCTGTTTGAACGTCCTATTCGACCAGGAGATACCGTCACTATTGATAACCTCAGTGGTACGGTGAGTAAAATTCATATCCGCGCCACTACTATTGTTGACTGGGATAGAAAAGAGATCGTTATCCCTAATAAGACCTTTATTACTCAACAATTTATCAACTGGTCGCTCAGCGATGGCATCACCCGCGTGGTGCTTAAAGTCGGGGTCGCCTATGGTTCAGATGTTGATTTAGTGGAAAGACTGCTGCGTGAAACGACGCAAGAGTGTGCCAATGTATTAGACACACCTGAGCCCAGCGTGTTTTTCCTTGGCTTCGGTAACAGTACCTTGGACTTTGAAGTGCGTGTATTTACCTCTGAATTGGGTCAACGCCTACCGGTCACTCATCGTATGCACCAGCTGATTAACGCCAAGTTTAATGACCATGGCGTGACTATCGCCTTCCCGCAACTCGATGTGCATATGTTTCGAGGTAAATAGTCTTAGAAAGTCAGTGATTGATAGTGATCAAAGGGCAGGCAGATAACTGCCTGCCAGCTCAATTGGCAACGAGAATGCCGATCATTTCAACAGTTATAAGAGCAACTTAACGATAAGCTGAGCGCCATTGATTCAGTACAGGAACGGATACGTGTCATGGTTGAATGGAAAAAAATGCTGTTCTGTGTGATTTGCTTTGTGGTCGTCATGCTGATGCCAATAGAGTGGATCCCCCTGGCGGGCATTAACATCGTTCAGCAACGTCTGCTGGCCATATTTGTACTGGCGGCATTACTTTGGGTACTTGAGCCTATCCCTGTATTTGCCACATCACTGCTCATTATCAGCCTGCTGTTGACACTGATTTCCAATCAAGGGCTGGCTCCCGCCATCTCAGCCATACAGCAGCAAGATCCAGCACTGTTACTGCACTATAAATCTATTTTTGCCGCGTTTAGTTCACCTATTATTATTCTGTTTTTAGGTGGCTTTGCTTTGGCCGTGGCCGCCACAAAATATGAGCTAGATATCAACCTCGCCCGCGTGCTACTGAAACCGTTTGGCACCCAACCCAAGTTTGTGATGCTGGGGCTGATGCTGATCACCGCTGTCTTCTCCATGTTTATGTCCAACACCGCAACCACAGTGATGATGCTCGCGATCTTGGCACCGGTCCTTAGCGGCTTACCTGACGAAGACCCTGGAGTACGCGGCTTGGTATTGGCCGTGCCGGTCGCCGCCAACGTTGGTGGTATTGGTACCCCGATTGGCACGCCACCTAACGCCATTGCGCTGCAATACTTAGTGGGTGAACACAGCGTCAGTTTTGGTACTTGGATGGCCTTCGCTATCCCATTTGTTATCGTCATGCTGGCATTCGCCTGGGTACTGCTACAGAAACTATTTCCAACCCAGTCAGCGGAAGTCAAAGTTAACATCGACAGTAAGTTCCGCCGCAGCCCTCAGGCATGGATCGTCTACATCACATTCGCCACCACTATCCTGTTGTGGTTGACCACCAAACTGCACGGCATGAATGCCTACGTGGTGGCGATACTGCCGCTCACGGTATTCACCATGACCCGGATTATCACCAAAGAAGATCTGAAAAAATTCAACTGGGATGTGATTTGGCTCGTCGCTGGTGGTATCGCCATTGGTGCAGCACTAGAAAATACCGGGCTCGCCTCGTCACTGGCCCACAGTGTTGACTACTCGGTGATGACCGTCTTCTGGATCATCGTATCACTGGCAATATTGTGCTGGATGATGGCGAACTTTATGTCCAATACCGCCACGGCTAACTTACTGATGCCAATTGCCGCCGCAATGGCCACCACCCTCAGCGCCAGTGGCCAGCTCGAAGATGTGCGACTGCTGCTGATTATCGTGGCGATGTCCGCTTCGATGGGCATGGTATTACCGGTAAGCACCCCACCCAATGCACTGGCGTATGCGTCTGGCAAAATCAGCAATGGCGACATGGCCAAAGTAGGTATCATCGTCAGTAGTTTGGGTATCTTGATTTTACTGGTGGTCGCGAAATTAATGCTCTAACCAGCAGCTCGAATACTTAAAAAAATATAGGTATGCCCCAAACGAGGGGTAATATCACCAATGACAAGCACTTGTTCACTCTCCTTGAGACTGAACAAGTGCAAAGATCGTGCGTAAGAAAGCACCATCAAGCCTATCGATATTCACAACGCCCCCAACCGTTAGTAAATACTAATTACTCCCTGTGCACCACTCACTAATAATACTTTAGACGCTAAAAATATTATTAATACGCTCACAACAAAAATCTCTCATTAACTAATATAACAACCGCTTAAACACTATTTAATGATTAAATTCATTTAGTTGCACTTACTATTAAGACTCTTTATCTTGGGGAACCATAAGGATCATATAAACCGATAGTTAACTGATTAATACATTAGATTAATGAGGTTGAAGCTTTATTTTACCCATCTCATTTTCTGAATAATAAATATCAATCAGTTTGCCGCATAAAATGCAGCCTTCGTTGGTTGTATGAAAATATTCCCCACCTACGGAGAGCAAGGATGAAGAAAGTAAAATTTCTAGCATACGCAAGTGCCTGTATGTTTACGGCATTTTTTTCTTTATATAGCAGTAACAGTTTAGCCATCACCCCAAAAAAGAATTGGGCAGACAGCTACTCTAGTAATGGAAAATGTTATTGCGCCAGTACATTTGATCACGGCATTGGCGATTACAAAGTAGCAACCCCCCAAGGCCAGAAAAGTGTGAGAGAAGTATGCGCGAAAATCGGCCCGGGGCCAGGCAAAGGCAGTAACCCAGTCTACAACACGGTTCAGTGCGGCCATGAACCAGGCCATGACGACGCCATCACTATCGACGGCAAAAAGGTCAAAGACGAGAAAGTCTGCCCGGGACGTGTCGACAAAGGCGAAAGTGGGTGCTCACTTATAGGTCCTAAATGGGATTTAAGTGTTTATAGCAGTGACTCAGACATTGTCTCTCAACCTGCCCCCACCAACCCTCCATTTGCGGCGCCCGCAGGCTACAAATGGCAACGAGTCGATGCACTTTCTGACAACTTTAATGGCAACACGCTCGATAGCACTAAATGGTATGACTACCATCCTGGTTGGTCAGGGCGTCTGCCGTCACAGTTTAAAAAGGGCAACTCATTTGTAAAGGATGGCTTTTTGTATCTTCGCAGCACCAGTCGCATAGACAGTATGTCGGAAGTATCAAAGCCATATGAGGATGTGTGGGTCGATGCGGCTGCCGTTTCTTCCAAGACCAAAATGGCACAACCAGGATGGTATTACGAGACGTCGATGCGCGCCTCAGATACCGCCATGAGTTCTTCATTCTGGTTTCGTATGGGCAAGTTCTCCGAGATTGATGTAATCGAGCATATTGGACACGCAACTAAAGGCGATGTCGATAAAACTAAATCGTATCTATATGAAGCCAATACACATATTTATGGCACTCAGTCTGGAGCGTCAAAAGCAAACTCTTATAAGATGGCAACCCGAGGTAGAGATGAGTTCCACCGTTATGGCTTATGGTGGAAAGATGCTAATAACTTATGGTTCTATCACAACGGTAAGAAGGTATTTGAAATAAAACCGAATACCGCATTTACCGAAAATCTACATATGATATTCGATACAGAAACGTTAGCATCGCAGTGGGTAGGGTTGCCCACCATCGAATCGTTAAAAGATAACTCCAGAAACGCTATGTTGGTCGACTGGGTGCGTACTTGGAAGCTTGTGGAAGGTAATAACGAGGTACCACAACAAGGTCAAATCCCCGGAAAAATAGAGGCTGAGTCTTTTTATAATCAAAGCGGCATTAAGACTGAAGCAACAACCGACCATGGCAAAGGAAAAAATATTGGTTATATAGAAGATGGTGATTCAGCAATATATAAAGTGAATGTTGAAACATCTGGCACTTACCAGTTTAAATTCCGTGTTGCCAGTAAAACTGCCGGCGGAAATATAGTTTTAAATAGCAACAATAGTCGTTTAACGTCCATCAATGTTGCAAATACAGGTGGTTGGCAAAGCTGGAAAACAGTAACCGCAGAAGCCGTATTGGCTGCGGGTCTGCAAGACATAAATATCACATTCTCAGGTGGCAAAGGCTACTTACTAAACCTTAATTGGTTTGAAGCAGAACTCATTGACAACAGTGATGGCAGTGCATTCAAAACCCACGCTATCCCAGGCATTATTCAAGCCGAAGATTACGACAACGGAGGGGAAGGCATCGGCTACCGTGATAACTCAACAGGCAACCATGGCGGTAATTATCGTAAAGATGACGTCGATATTGGCATTGCCTCAGATATCGGTGGCGGTTACATGGTTGGCTGGATCGCGGAAAACGAATGGCTGCAATACACCATTGGTAACATTGCCAGTGGCTACTATGACATTCATATGCGCGTGGCTGCTGACGGCTCAAGCGGCAAAAGTCTCAGCTTAGAGTTGAACAATAAGCCGTTAGGTAGCATTAACTTCAATGGCACCGGCGGTTGGCAAAACTGGCAAACAGCAGTCTTGGAAAATGTATATATTGATGACCAAAGCAATCAACAGCTTCGTCTATATGTGGACTCAAGCCTATTTAATATCAACTGGATAGAGTTTAGGCCGGCGAATGAGTTTGGTGAGGATCAGTGCAACACGACAGCCCAATGTAGAAACATCTTTGGGAGTGGTGCAACTGACTGTCTAAACAGTCGTTCAGATGAGAGTATTTGCATGTGCGGTACATCGCAGTGTAAATAGAAATAGCTGACTGACGCTTCTCCCGCACGCCTCTGCGGGAGGGGCTCGGCCAAATGTTGAAAAGATTGGCATTTTCGTCCGCAGCTTAGGTGTATTCATCTTGCTGATTGTCGCGAAGTAAACTGCTCTAACAGACAACAAAAAAGGTGTAGGAACGCTATCCTACACCTCTTGCCACTATCACATGACATTAAGCAATATGCTTACGCCATCGATCTCATCGCTTAATCAAGCTCTGCCAGTGAACTTACGCTCTTCGACATTGATCTTAATTTTGTCGCCACTGGAGATATGCTCTGGCACCTGCACAACTAATCCGGTCGATAGTGTGGCGGGCTTTGTTCGCGCTGTCGCCGAACCGCCTTTAATTGAAGGATCAGTTTCAACAATTTCCAATTCTACCGAGGTCGGCAAGTCGATGCCCACTGGCGACTCATCAACGATAACGACCAATACGCCACTGGTGTCTTCATTGATAAACAGGATCTCATCGGCGATCGATTCTTTGTTGATGTGATAAGGCGTGTAGTCTTCATTGTCCATGAACACATACTCGTCACCATCGATATAGGAAAACATGACGGGGCGACGCGTTAAATCTGCAAGATTAAGCATGTCTGAATCTTTAAAGGTTTCGTCGACCTTGCCGCCATTCACCACGTCATACATGCGCATACGGTATAAGCTGCCACCGGCACGCCCTTGCGGAACAGAGCGCTCGATGTCTCTTACCACTAAGACTCTGCCATTAAATTCAATCGCCGTATTTTTCTTTATTTCACTTGCCTTTGGCATCTTCTTTAGTCCTAAGATAAAAACGCTATCAAACTACCATATTCGTCTATTTACGCAATAGATGAGCAGGCGTACAACTTATAAAGCGAAATATTATGCTTTATACATCAGTGCGTTATAGCCAGAATCCCTGTAACCAAGTCAACTTCAGCGCACAAGCCGGCAGCAACAACACGCAACGGCCACCCCCTTCGCAAAAGAATAGAGTTCAGCCTTTTAATTTTTTATACAAGGTTGGCTGATCTAACGCGGGTAAAATCTCTTCGTAATCCAAGCCCTGATCCAGAATAAACTCGGTCAATAAACGACGACAAGTCTCTGTCAATTCATCCACCTGCCAAGGCTTCTCGAAGTAATGATCTATACGGGCAGCATTGATGGCATTAATAGTATCTTTGTGCGTAGCCTGCCCGGTTAGCAATATCTTTTTGGTATGAGCAAAACGACCATCTTCCGAGATCTGTCCCAACAGATCGACACCGCTGGTTCCCGGCATCACATGATCAGAAATGACCAAACCAACAAGCTCGCCACGGGCTTCCAACTCATCCAGCAGATCCAAACATTCGTCAGCAGATTCCGCTTCTTCAATATTAAAATGCACCGCCAGCGTCGACAGATCTTTTATCACTGCATCCAGCACTTCCGGCTGGTCATCAACGCAGACGATATTAATAGTTTCCATGCGTGCCCCCTATCGGTAACTTGACTTTAAATGTGGTTTTACCCGGTCGGCTACGCAAAACCACTTCGCCCTGATAGCTCTCAACCAAGCGTTGCACAATAGCCAACCCTAATCCCAAGCCGAACGACAAACCGCTCTTCTTAGTGGTGAAATCAGGTTGGAATATTTTCTCTTTTAATTCTTCTGGTACACCCGGACCGTTGTCAGTCACACTGACTTCCAGATGATATTTATATACTTTCGACTTCACCGTCACGGTCGGGTTATTGGTCTTGGCGATCACCATGGCATCAACGGCATTTTTCAATAGATTCACCCAGACTTGAACCAGCTCGGTGATATTGCCAAACACAGTGGGCAGAGGTTGCAGATCTAACTCGACATTGACCGCCCGCAGATCTGACTTCACCAAAGCGATCGCTTCAACGATCGACTCTTCAATATCAGTCTCAGGGCCCCGCTCAAAGTCACCACGCCCCAGTACTTTCACCGATTTAACGATATTGGCAGCGTGATAGGCTGCGAACTCCATATCATGGATATCCCGTCCCAATTCCCAGTAACGCGCCATATTATCGAGCTGAGATAGCACACCGGGGCCAAGACTTTTGGCGTCATCAATGGTCGGGGCTATACGCGCCAACTGCTTCGCGGCAAGCCGAGATATATCAAAAGCGCGCTGATAATCACGCACCCGCTTGCGCATCTCAGCACTAACGCCATGCTCTCCACTTTGCCGACCTTTCCGATAAAAGCGAGCTTCCACAGGCAGGTGTGTCTGCAGTAGTTCATCAAGGAAGTTCGACATATATTCAGTTTTACGAGAGATCACGCCGATGGCATTATTCATCTCATGGGCTAAGCCTGCCGCCAACTGACCTAACGTTGACATCTTTTCGGCACGGTATAGATTTGCCTGTGCTTCCTCTTTCTCCGCTGCGCGTCGTGTTGCACGCAGTGTGCGCGCAGCCAACTCGCTGACCATCAAAGGCATAAACTGTTCAACGAATGATCCATATTTTTCTGGTTCAACCGCAGTCACGCCGCGGTCGATATAAGCCAGCTCGGCGTCATTTTCAACCACAATACGGGTCGAGCTGATGTAATCACCGGAAAAGAAACTGTGCATCCCCACAAACGCACCAGGGCCGGAACGAAACACCTCAATCAGATCTTTTTGACCATCCTGTTCATGTTCACGATAGCCAATCACCCGCCCTTCTAACAATAGATAAAGGCGTTCATTGCGCTCCCCCTGATCAACCAGCATCTCACCCTCAGCCAAACGCAAGCGTCGATCATCATCATCGAAATATGCTCTCTTCAGCCGCTCCATCTTGGCGTGGATATCACTGGTCATCTAAATTCCCCTAAACGAAGCCTATCTGACGCAGAATAAACACCATGGCGTAAGTCATCAGTAGGCCGACAATGCCAATGATCACACCGACTTTAGCCATGTCACCGGTCTGCATATAACCCGTGGCATGGGCCAAGGCGTTCGGTGGCGTACTGATGGGCAGCGACATACCTAACGATGCAGCAAAGGTGACACAGAGAATCAACGCTTGGGTCCCGCCCAGCGGGATCAGTGAATCCATCGACACGGCTAACGCCACCACAATTGGCATCAGTAAGTTAGCGGTAGCGGTATGGGACATAAAGTTTGCCATTAACAAGCAAAGAGCACTGGCGGAGGCTATCACCAAGTAAGGCGAGAACTGATCGAACGGAATAGCGGCCACCATGTTTCGTGCCAAGCCGCTCTTATCCATCGCCAGCCCCAGCGCAAAACCACCCGCGACCAACCAGAGTACATCCCAGCTGATTTTCTTCAGATCTTCTTTGGTGATCACCTTGGTAACACTGAATACCGCCACAGGGATCATCGCCACCACATAGGAGTTCATGCCGTGAGCACTGCCAAATAGCCACAGCAAAATCGTCGCCGTGAAAGTGACATATACCAAAATTGCTTTTGGCGAGCGCTGAAACTTGCCACGAATATTAAGCTCAATTTTTTCCTGGGCAGCGGGGAACATCTTCACCAGCAAGACCCAGGCAAATGCCAGCATGATGATCACGAAAGGCACAGCGAAAGCCATCCAACTACCAAAACTGATAGCGTCTTCACCCACGAGGTATTTCAACGCAATAGCGTTTGGCGGCGTGCCAATCGGGGTGCCAATACCACCGATATTGGCTGCCACAGGTATCGACAAAGCAAAGGCGATACGCCCACGATCTTCCGCTTTAAACAGCCCTAATACCGGCGCCAGAATAGAGAGCATCATGGCCGTGGTGGCCGTGTTAGACATAAACATGGAAAAGATCGCCGTGATCCCCATCAATCCCAACATCACCATGGCAGGGTTCTGGCCAAAGGGCTTTAATAGCACCCGCGCTAGGTTCACATCCAAGCGGTATTTAGTCGCTGCCATCGCGAGAAAAAAACCACCGAGAAACAGCATAATGATCGGCGATGCCATGGTGGCCATAATCGCTTTATGGCTGATCAAGGTGCCAAAGCCTTCACTTTCCGCGCCACTGCGCAAAAAAATCAGTCCTTTATCAGACACCAGCAGCAGCTCGATAACGATCACCAACACTGAAGTCGCATAGATTGGAAAGGGCTCCAATACCCAACACAGCGCCGCAAGCAAAAAGATCGCGATCACCCGCTGCTCAATCAGCGACAGCCCCTCAATCGGGAAGGCTGTGACTGGCAGCAATAACACCACGAGAGGCAATCCTAAACAGATACCCAACTTAATAAATATGTTCATTTTGAAACAACTCGACCTTTTGCCGGCACAAAACCTGATTACAGGTACACAATAGCGCCTAGTGTGAAAGTCATTGATTTTTCTTGCCTTGAAGCGGGTCAAAAACCGCTCATTCAGCTCATATCGATGCCGGAGATGTGCGGATGATCACACTATGAAAATTGGCAAAATTCACCGTTCTGCCATACAACTGTGTCAAAGGTAGGTGTAAATTTTAATTCGGAAGTTTGCTCATGCTTGTGATCGCCCACCGCGGTGCCAGTGGCTACGCCCCGGAAAACAGTCATTCCGCCATTTGCCGTGCGCTAGAGATGAATGTCGACGCAATTGAGATCGACCTGCACAGTGTCGAAGGGGAGCTGTTAGTCATTCATGACCGCTGGTTGCACCGCACCACACAAGCCCGCGGACAACTCAAAGATTACACGCTGGCACAACTGCGAGAAATTGATGCAGGCGACGGTAAACCGATCCCAACTCTTTGGGAGGTGTTGCAACTGGTGGATGGTCGCTGTGACCTTAATCTGGAACTGAAATGCGAACACACCCTCATCCCCACGTTAAAAAATCTGGATCAAGCGGTTAACGCCCTCAACTTTACGCCCAATCAGTTTCTCATCAGCTCGTTCAACCACCATCTACTCAACGAATCGGTATCACTGCAGCCAAAATTCGCCACAGGGGCATTAATCGCCAGCTGTCCCATTGATTACGCCGCGTTTGCCCAGCAGCTAGGCTGTTACGCCATTCACCTGGATATCGACTTTATCAATCAAGCTTTTGTGGATGACGCCAAGGCAAGAGGCCTAAAAGTGTTTGTTTATACGGTCGATGAAGAATCAGATATCCGCTATTTAGAGGAGCTAGGTGTCGATGGCATTTTTAGTAATTATCCAGACAAAGCGCTACGGGCAGTGAAGCGTCTTGATGCTGAATATCCTCATCAACGCCAAGGGCTCATCCAGCTAACCCGCTGAACGCATACGATCTATTTCCAGTTTTTCTATGTTAGCCTTGGTCATTACGTTACTCAGTTTAAGCCTCGTCAATGAACAAGCCTTATCAATGGTTGGAAGCCCGCTTTAACCGCCTTTCTCAGCTCGCGCACTTCAACCATTTAGCCAACTGGGATCAAGCGACTCAGATGCCTAGTGGTGGTGCGGCTGCACGCGGAGAAGCGATGGCAGAGCTATCTTTAATCCGCCATGAACTGCTCACCGCGACAGAGGTTGCAGAACAACTGGCAATGGCATCCGGCGAGGCGTTAACCGCCATACAGCAAGCCAATCTGCGCGCCATGCAACGACAGTACGACCTCAGCGTCGCTGTACCAGGCAAATTGGTCAGAGCAAAAACCCAAGCCGCAATGGCAGCAGAAAATGCATGGCGGCAGCTAAGGCCAGCCAATAACTGGACAGAATATGCGCCCATACTGAAAAACATGGTCGATCTGGTGCGGGAAGAGGCTGACGCGCGGGTGGACTACGCAAGTAAGCAAAACGCTAACATCACAGCAGGTAAAGCCGCGCGCTATGACCAACTGATTGATCTCTATGAACCGGGTTGCAGCAGTGCTTTTATTGCCCCTATTTTTGCGCGGTTAAAACAAACCCTGCCGGCGCTTATCAATCAAGTCAGCGTAAGGCAGGCAAGCCAACCCCTGATGCCACTACCAACCCCCTTGCATGCCGAGAAGCAGTTTCAATTAGCCCGTGGCGTCAGCCAGAAGTTAGGCTTTGATTTTGAACGGGGACGTATGGACCTGAGTCACCATCCTTTTTGTGGTGGTGTACCTGACGACATTCGCATCACCAGTCGATTTGATCCTAACGACCTGTTTGATGGCTTGATGAGTACCATCCATGAAACCGGCCACGCCCTGTATGAAGCGGGACTGCCCAAGTCGCTGCGCGGACAACCTGTCGGCGAAGCACAAAGCACCGGATTACATGAATCACAAAGCCTGCTGTTTGAGATGCAGCTGGCCAGAACGCCTGAGTTTGTCAGCTTCCTTCAGCCCCAAGTAGAACAAAATTTTGGTTCCCACTCGGCGTTTGCCTCGGACAATCTGTATCGCCATATCACTCGCGTTTCTGCAGGCCATATCCGCGTCGCAGCCGATGAACTGACCTACCCAATGCATATCATCCTGCGCTACGAAATCGAACAAGCATTGATGCTGGAACAGATAGAAGTGGCCGACATTCCAGCGTTATGGGATGAAAAAATGCAGCAATATTTGGGCGTTGCTACGTTAGGGAATGACAAAGATGGTTGTATGCAGGATGTGCATTGGGCAGCAGGGGAATTTGGCTACTTTCCCACGTATACACTAGGCGCTCTATATGCTGCGCAGTTGACCGCATCACTGCGTAAGACACAACCTGACTTTGGCGCAGCCATTGCCCAAGGTGATTTTGGCTCGATCAAACATTGGCTATCACAACACGTCTGGCAACACGGTGGCCGTTACACTACTGAGCAGATCATCACCATGGCGACGGGCGAGCCGTTAAACCCCGACTTTTTCGTTAACCACCTAAAACGTCGATACCTAGATGAATAACGGCCTAAGCAGTGCACGAGCCCGAGCATGATGTAATGAGTGATAAAGTCAGCGACCTGATCCGCTACTACCAAGCGTGTTATGCGCTAGATAACGCCAGCCTCAATCTTTGGAACCTGCATAAGATTAAGGCCGCAGATCGTGTCACCTTGACCGGCAATGAACTGCTGCTGAGCGATCAAATGCCCGGTGCGCCGATCGCAGATGAGATCGCCGAGCCGCTATATAAGCGGGTGCAGCTTTACCAACGTGAACGTCAGCTGATTTACGCTTGCATGTTTATTGCTGGAACAACAGAGATCAAAGGGGAAAAACGCCAACTGGCCAGCCCTCTGGTGTATATCAACGTCACACTGCACCAAGACGAAAAAGGCTACTACGTGACGGCCGACAACAGCGAATTTGTACTGAATGAGGCGCTGTTAGCCGAACTGATACCTCAAGATGCTTCATCCACCGGCGGTACGCACACCAAGGACAAGGCATCTGCACTCTCGCTAATCCCAGGAGAGTTTAAAGCGGTGACATTGGCAGATATGCTGCGCGCCTCTTCTCACGCTATCGACCTGCTGCCGGCGCTAAAATATCCCGCACTCGCAGCAAAAAGTGTCCTCAGTAAACTATCGAAGCAGCACGGATTAACCCTCGTTCCATCGGCGATGGTGGCACTGATAGAAAAACCCAAAGGCACACGGGGCGTTATCCATGAGCTGGAAAAAATCTCTGCCTGCAGCGTTCTTTCACCCCCGATACGGCAGCTGTTTGACACTGTTCCGCCATCCACCAGCGCAGTTACCAGCCAAGCAGACCTGCTGCCAGGGCTACTTTCCAACGTACAAACGCAGGTAACCCAGATCGCCGCCTCGGCGCCGCTTGGATTTGTCTCTGGCCCACCAGGCACAGGAAAAAGTTACACCATCGCCGCCGTCGCCGCTGAGCATATGGCGCGGGGAGAATCGGTGCTGATCGCCACCTCATCAGAAAATCCGCTCAACGTCATCGCCGACAAGATAACAAGCCAGTATGGCCTGAAAGATGTGCACGTCAGAGTGGGCAGCCCAAACTATCTACGTCAACTAAAAAGCTATCTAAACGACCTTCTCAGCGGCTACCAACCCAACATCACAGAACAGGCCCTCGCCGCACTCACGCAGCAGGTGGTCAGCCTAAATGAACAATTAAGTCGTGCTGAAACTCGGTTAACAAAGAAAAATCGCGCGGGCGTCAAACGCGGACAACGGCTCAGTAGCCTAGAGCAACGCTATCCGCGCCTGGGCCGTTGGTACTTAAAACTGGCTCGCCAACGCATACGTAAGATGAGCCAACTATGGCCCTTGCTGCAACAGATCCATCAACAGCAGCAGCAACGTGAATCCCTCGCCGCTCAGTTGTTACAGCAGCAAACCCAGTGGAATATCGCAAACCTACTTGGACAATCCCGCTCAACACTGCAAACCTTTAACAAGGCGATCAGATCCAGAGCGTCAGCAACCCAAGCGGATCTGTTCGAGCAGATTGACTACCGGCTACTGTTAAAAACCTTTCCGATCTGGCTGGCACAACTGAATAGCTTGCATCGTGCGATACCTAATCAAGCCGCGCTGTTTGATCTAGTGATCATCGACGAAGCCACACAAACCGATATCGCAAGCTGCCTGCCCGCTCTTTATCGCGCCAAGCGCGCACTGATCGTGGGTGATGACAAACAACTACGCCATGTGTCATTTCTGTCTTACGCCAAACAACAAGCCGTGGCCGCAAAATACGCGCTGCCTTCCACACAGAAAGGGGTTTTGAGTTATCGAGACTGCAGCATTCTGGATCTAGCCCAACAGGCCATCAACAACCAAGACCATGTTGCGTTTCTTAATGAACATTTCCGTAGCAGCGCAAAACTGATCGATTTCAGTAATCAGAAATTCTACCGCAACCAACTTAAAATCATGCAGCAGCGCCCAGATCATGAGAAAGGCGAGATGATTATCCACCATGTTGCAGGAAACAGAGATAGCCAGGGCACCAACGACATCGAAGCCGAAGCGCTACTTAACCGGCTGGAAGTCCTGATCCGCGATGCTGACGCGCAACAGCAGCCAAAAAGTATCGGCGTACTCTCCCCGTTTCGCGCCCAAGTAGAAAAGCTCACCGCGGCGATCCAGTCCCGCATTTCGCTCGATCAAATAGAACGTTTTAACATTACCGTCGCCACCCCATATGGCTTTCAAGGCGAAGAACGCGACATCATGCTTAGTTCATGGGTCGTAGACCCTTTATCTAAACGAGCTGCGGTCTATCTCAACAAACCTGACATGTTTAATGTCGCCGTGACCCGTGCTCGTGGTGCCCATGAGCTTTTCGTTTCCGTCACCGAATCAGAGCTTCCCTCCAACTTACTCACCGAATACCGGGCCAACCTGCGCAACTACGAAGCAAAACAGCTCGAAAGTGCTGTTTGCGACCAGTTCCAACAGGAGGTGATCCACGCACTGGCACAGCACAATATTCGCTGTTGGAGTGGAGTACACATTGCGGGCACAGATATCGACATTCTGTGCAAATACGACGACCACTATTTGGCGATTGATTTAATCGGCTTTCCGGGGCCTTGGGTAGATTTCTTCGACCTGACGACGTACAAAATACTCAAACGCGCAGCACTTGATGTGGTTCCAATCAGTTATGGCCTGTGGCGTGTAGACTCTGCCCTTTGTGTTGAAGAGGTGCTCAACCGACTTAAAAACGCCTCAACAACGGTTGCCAGTGAAGCCCTAACCAATTGCAGGATAGACAAATAGACACTGATATTGTCACCACCAAAACATGGATCACCGAAATGATTTGTTCTGCCACTAAAGCCCTGCTCATCGCCATCTTAAGCCTCTCACTGTTTAGCCTGCCAGCCTTGGCTAATTCAGTACCCAGCGACCAAGAGCTGGAAGATATGGCGAAAAAATTTGAGGACGCAAATAAATTCATGGAACAGATGGAGGGCAAATTAACCCCCATTCTCGAACACAGCGCCCGCCTGGCGGATATGATTTCACAGGTCATCGATCAGAATGAATCTGCAGACACGATTGATTCACTCATTGCTGCGGCAATGAACGGCGACGATGGTTTAGAAGCTCTCGGCAAAGCGATCAAATTCACGCCAGAGCAAAAAAGCGCTATCAATAAAGATCTCACGCAAAATCTCACCCTGTTCGACAGTTTTCTCACTGAATTGATTGCCACCACGCCCAGTGCCACATGCCACAGCCAAGTACAAAAACTGCAAGGGCAACTGCAAGAGGTCACCCCCTACTTTGATGACTTCAAGCAGCTAGACGTCACCCATAACGAACAGCGCGGAGAAGCTTACATCCAACTAATGAGCTTTACAGGCTTAGAGTTGTTGATTGGACAATCTGGGCTTGTTCTATTTAGTTGCAGTATGGCGTAGTCAGCACGCAAGTCGGGCTAGGACAACTAGCCCTTATCTTCCAAACGGGTGATTCTGAAATCCGGTCGCGGGCAGTGTTAAGCCCTATCGCAGCATGTCACTGCTCTCAATATTGCCTCGGGAGGTTTACTCCATCACCGCCCACGACTCTCCATCTCTGATATACAGATGTTCGGATAAAGCATGAGTCTCGCTGTAATCAAACGATTGCATTGTCTCTTTTAGCTTAGCGATGGCATCGGGGCTATTTCGAGGTGCATACAGTACATAGTCACGATGCGGAATAGCTATCACAACAGCATCGTTAATCTCGCCCTCTATTTGCTCCCAAAGCGGTGAGAACAGGACGGCATTGGCAATCATGTTGTTTTCACAGCTCAAGGAGAAAAAGCCGTCATGTTCGTTTTTGCGGATATCTTTCAAATACAGCAATACGTTTTGTGTTGCTGTCGCTTTGATCGTATCAAGGTCAATTCCGTGTTGTTTAGCCAGAGCTGGGCTAAGCGCAATAAAGTTATCCCCATCATCAATGGCGTAGGTCAGCCACAAATCCGAGAACAAGAACTCAGAAATGGGTCGCATTTCATCGGTCATCTGCGGTATGTCATCCATCGCTTTAACAAAAGCATGGTTCTTCAGTCGTGGCACAACGAAGGGAGTGGAGGCCTCCTCTTCCGTTTCCTGAGTAAGCTGATCTTGAGGTAGAAGTGTGCTTTTTACTACACCAGACTTAAGTCCAACGTAGTAAGCAAACTCTGCAATCAGCCACCAAGCAACAACCGCAACCATCACCACTGAAAAGGTGTAGCCTAAGTATTTCTCAATCAACAACCATAGGGCGATAGCGACAACCAAGCCTACCGCAGCAAACCCCCAAGCATGAGTTTTGTCTACGCCGATATCTGAATCACAGCTTGCACAGTTGATATTGGCCGGGCTAGATGCGGTCACCACCTTTCTTAAATCAAGTGATTCTCCGCAATGGCTACATACACGTGTTGTCATAACTCCCCCAAAAAGGCTTCCTTGTCTCTAAAGTGGGGGCAGTATAACGAGAGGAATTAGACTTGTATGCGCTGAGATTCGGGAGGGTGGGCATTCATCAGAGTAGATATTAACGCCGCAGCCACGTGCTGCCTGATATCCAAAGAGCGAAGAGGAGTTGATAAGCTACGTTGTCAGCGCTTTTATAACGCGAGCTGGGTTGCCTGCAACCACAACGTTATCCGGAAAGTTTTTAGTCACCACCGCCCCTGACCCGACAACGACATTGTCACCCAGACGAACCCCGGGATTAATGGTCGCATGACCGCCAATCCAGCAGCTATCGCCAATCGTGATAGGCTTTGCGAACTCAATACCTTTATTGCGCTCGATGGGGTCTAGAGGGTGACAAGCCGTATAGATACCCACTTGAGGGCCGATGAAACAGTTATCGCCAATGCGAACTTCAGCACAATCCAAAATGACACAGCCGAAATTCATATAGAAGTTGTTACCAACAAAGATGTGCTGACCATAATCACAGTTGAAATGAGGTTCGATTTTAATCTCGCCACCAATGCCACCCAATAACTGCGCAAGTAATTTTGTGCGTGCTGCCAGATCTCGACGTGGAGTCACATTGTAACGAGCAGTGATTTCACGCGCCTCTGCTCGCAACATTGTTAATACTTCATCGCTGGGATCATAGATATCACCAGACAGCATTTTTTCTAATTCGCTCAACCTAGTCATCCAGTATTTTAAGTGGTTGAAATGACTTACTACAGAGTTTAGCTGGTCACCGGATGAAAAGGACTAATGCCGCGTGCCACCGAATGTCTTGCCGGTGCGGCGTTCCTTACCGCGAATCTCGACAAACCAATTGATCTGACGCCTCTGGTCGCGAAGTGGCCTTGTCCAGTGACGAGCTAGTGACAGGGATTGTTATACCTAAAAGTCGATACGCCAAACATTAAGAATTCTCATTGAGAGAAGAACTACAGCTAATGTAGCCACCAGAAAAAACGCAGCTACGATGTAGTAGAACCATCTGACAACCCTTACCTTGGCGCGAAAGAGCAAATTGCATGATTTGTCCGGAACAGCGGGGATGTTAGGAAAAACGGCCAGAAGGAAGCTGAATAGCAACGTCCATAAAAAAACCACTACGCTGGGGATGAGATAAACATCTTTACTGGCTCCCTCAGCGATCAAGACAACATATAGAAAAGCTGACAAAGACACGACAGAAGCAATCGTAACAACCGGTTTTAGCCATCCTGCTTTTGTGGAAGCAGAATTGAGAACTTCAAGCATTTAAGAGCTCCTTATCAGGGATGTGACACTTGCATAAGCGGCACAAAATGCTTGGCTATAATTTGCGATAAACGAGCACAAAACAAGCTTTTTGCGTCCGCATACTCGGTAACTTGTTGCCTAATCTCAACAGATTAGCGTTGTTTCGCAAGCGGTTGGCTCTCAATTTTTACTTATGTGCAGACAAAGGAGGATTGGGGAATTAGGCCTGTCATCCCCAATCTTATTTGATGGTTGGCTCTGGCCGCCTAGTGACAACTCTGCTCAATCGCCACGGCCACTGCAACACTCGCCCCCACCATGGGGTTATTCCCCATGCCGACAAACCCCATCATTTCAACGTGGGCGGGCACCGAAGATGAGCCTGCAAACTGGGCGTCGCAGTGCATCCGTCCCATGGTGTCGGTCATGCCATAGCTGGCGGGTCCCGCACCGACATTATCGGGGTGCATGGTGCGTCCGGTACCGCCACCAGATGCCACGGAAAAGTATTCCTGCCCTAGCAACAATCGCTCTTTTTTATAGGTGCCAGCAACCGGGTGCTGAAAACGAGCGGCATTGGTGCTGTTGCCGGTGATAGACACATCCACCGCTTCATGATGCATCACCGCAACCCCCTCCACCACGTCATCGGTACCGTAGCAGCGGATACCGGCACGTTCGCTGTGACCAAACCTCTTTTCCCGCACGATGGCAAGCTTGCCAGTGGCATAATCAAGTTGGGTTTGCACATAGGTAAAGCCGTTCATCCGCGCGATCAGATAAGCGGCGTCTTTACCTAAGCCGTTCAAAATCACCCGGATCGGCTTTGCTCTGGCTTGGTTCGCATATTGCGCGATCTTAATCGCGCCTTCTGCCGCCGCGAATGACTCATGGCCCGCCAGGAAACAAAAACATTCGGTCTCTTCATCCAGCAACCTTGCGGCCAAATTGCCATGGCCTAACCCCACCTGTCGCTGCTGCGCGACAGAGCCTGACACACAAAAAGCCTGTAATCCTTCACCTAGCGCGGTAGCTGCCTCTTTTGCCTTATGGGCGTTAGAGCGCAGTGCAATGGCTGCGCCCAACACATACGCCCAAGCGGCATCTTCAAACGCGATGGGCTGAGTTTCAAACACGATCTGATACGGGTCAAAGCCCCGTTCGCTGCACAGCTCCCGTGCGGCTTGTAAGTCTGCCAGTTGATACTTCTTTAATGCTGCTTCAATGCTTTGCTGGCGGCGCTCAAAACCTTCAAATAGATTCATTTTTCGCCCCTTAAGATTTGCGTGGATCGATGGTTTCTACGGCATCATCGAAACGGCCATAACGGCTCTTGGTTTGTGCCAGTGCGTCGTTGGCATCCATACCGTCGGCGATTTTGGCCATCATCTGGCCCATATTGACGATCTCGTAGCCGATGATTTCCCGATCCTCATCCAAGGCCAGTTGAGTCACATAACCTTCCGCGATCTCTAAATAACGCGCCCCTTTGGCCTTGGTGCCATACGCGGTGCCCACTTGTGAACGCAGCCCTTTGCCAAGATCTTCAAGCCCAGCGCCCACAGGTAATCCCCCTTCAGAGAACGCGGTTTGGCTGCGGCCATAGGCCAAATTCTTAAATATCTCCCGCATTGCAACGTTGATGGCATCGCACACCAAATCGGTATTGAGTGCTTCAAGTATGGTGCGCCCGGTGAGGATCTCTGATGCCATGGCGGCCGAATGGGTCATACCGGAACAGCCGACGGTTTCAATCAGACACTCCTCTATCACGCCGTTTTTAACGTTCAATGACACTTTGGTTGCCCCTTGGTGGGGCGCGCAAGTACCGACGCCGTTAGAAAAGCCCGAGATATCCTTAATGCCAATGGCATTAACCCATTCACCTTCAACCGGAATGGGCGCATTCGCGTGATCTGGGCCGCGGGTCAACGGGCACATGTTTTCAATAGTGGTGGTGTAGTTCATAACTATCCCCATAAGCTGAAACGTCTTCAATGAGTTTAGGCTCATTGACGCAGCATGCGCCAAAACGATGAACAATTAATAGCCAATAAAATATGACGATTCTAATTGAAGCGTGTGAGCGACAGTCATAAGCGAAAACTGCGGGTACGGCGGCCATGCGATTTTTCTCTGAACAGAGAGGGTGGAAGTGAAACGGGAGCAAAAGAAAAGGCATGCTGGATGGATCCTCACCAGCACGCCTTGATCAAGGGTAGACGCGCTCTTGCCACAAAGGACAAGAGCTAACATATGTCTTTCAACACTGTTTAACTACATGTTTTCTCGACGCCTTCCAATAACAACACACCATTGTTGCTGGTAGGGAAAGTCACCTTGCCGTTTGCCACAGTCGCTTTGTTGTTATTGTAGAACTCTGTCACTTCCCAGCAGTCGCCGAACACAGATGACACATCCACCGTAACATTACCGCTGGCACCAAATACAACGATCACCGCGTCACCATCTTTCTCACGCTTAAAGGTGTAAGGTGATGCGCTGAGTTGGGTATGGCTACCGGCACCCACTGCAACGTGACGCGCACGGAACTGCCCTAAACGCTGCCAGTGGCTATGCACGTTCTGATCGATACTGCTCCAGTTCATAAATGAGCGTAGCGTTAGGTCGCCAAACGGCGCATCAACCAATGGACGTGCGGTTTCATCACCGTAATAGATCTGCACGGCACCCGGCGCCATCAACAGCGCTGAACCACCATCAATCAAGTTACTGCGGCTATACATGTTCTTATCATGGCTTGAAATGTAACTCAGTACGTTAAACGTTGGATCCGTGTTGATGGACGCAGCATAACTGCTGTAAACACCTTCAATACTGCCCAGTGACACACCGGCAAAATTAAAGTTGATCATCGAATCAAAACCAAAGTCGAACCAATGGCTGCGCCCTACCCCATGGTCGAAGTACTCGCCCGTCATCCAGAAGTCCAGTTCTTGCTCATCTGGCAGTTTGTTAGGATTGGCAGCACGCCATTCATTCAGTGCGATAACCGATTGATCTTTCAGACGCTTGAGCACCTCTTCGCCCTGGCCTTCCATATTTTTAACGGTGTCCATACGGATACCGTCAAAGCCGTATTCACGCACCCAATCGGTGATCCATTTGATAAAGTGATTACCTACCGTGCGTGGATAACCGGTGTTGTTGAAGAAGGCATCCAACTCAGCCTGTTCTTGGCTCAAGCGACCCTCTTTCGCCCATTTGTTTTGCAGTAAAGGGGGTAAAGAAACGGTGGCGTTACTTTCTAACTTCACATCAGGTAAGCCACCACCACAATCAAAAGCACCATAGGCTTCAGCACAAATGTCGTAGCCAGTTGCTTTGGTATGACGGATCCAATCTCGACCCCAGAACTGGCTCCATGCGCCATCGCTGTAGTTAAAATAGTTACCGTAGGTTTCATAGTGGATGGTACTTGGATCACTGGTGTAGTAGTAATCTTCCCAGCCAGCATTAAGCGCACCATAAGGCTGCTGAGAGGCATCGATCAGGTTGTCGTAGCCGACGTGATTAATCACTACGTCAAGCACCACACGGATCCCCTTCTCATGTGCGGTATCAACGAATTCAAGCAAGTCAGCCTCTGTGCCCATATTGGCGTCAACAGCAGTGGGGTCGAGCATCCAGTAACCGTGGTTACCGTAGTACTTGAAGTTTGTACCACCAACAAAACCGTGGATCTGCTCAATGGGTGATGTCAGCCAAATCGCAGTGATGCCTAAGTCGTTGAAGTAATCCTCTTTCAGTTTTTGCGTCAGCCCTTTTAGATCACCGCCTTGGAACGCACCTACACGGTTTTCATAACCGGCATATGGCGAGCCATTACGGTCCTTCTCACGACCATAGCTGTGGTCATTGCTGGTATCTGCGTTTAGGAAACGATCGGTCAATACGAAGTAAACAGTGGCGTTGTCCCAGCTGAAACTGGATGCCGACGGTTTTTCAATTTTTTCAAAAGTGTAACGTTCGCTAGCAGTAGATACGTCATTACTCGCCCAAAGACGCAGTTCGACTGTATCGCCAATTTCCAGACCTTCACCCAACGGGATCTGGTCGCCTGTGTTGTATGGCGTGCCCGCCATTGGGTCTGAACCATCTAGGGTGTAGCGACCACCAGTGACGTCGTCACCATCAGCTTCCAAGGTCACCAAAATCGACGCTTGCCAGAACTTCAACTTAGCACCACTGATACCCACTTCGACAGGCACTGGCGGCACATCGCAGCTGTCTGTCCAGCGGTTGTCAGCATAGTAGTAACAACCATCCGATGAACGGGTCAACGTGTCTGTTTGGCTGGCGCCATTGTTGTTAAAGATCATTTTGCTAGAGCTGCTATTGGGGAATTTATAGCGGAACCAGTCTTCGCCCAGCTCTTTCATGTCATCACCGCTCCAATCGGTGTCCGGCCATGAGCCTTCTGGTATGGCGTCCCAGTGGTGGATCTTGGCATCCCAGCCACTGGGCGCTTTCAACCACACAGTAAAACCAATTTCTTCCGGATCGCCTTTGGTATAGGTGTACGTAGCAGAGTCGCTACCCACGTCATTGGCAACCTCGACATAGAGATCAACCGACTGACCGATCTCTAAATCAGCGCCTACGACAATGACATCGCCATTTTCAAATGCAACCGCATCACCCGTGCTGTCGCTTAACAGGTAAGTCGCGTCTGTCGCTTCACCTTTATAACTCAGGGTGACCGACAAGTTATCGCTGGTAAACGTTTTGCTCTGGGGGCTTACCGTCAACTCTGGAGCAGACGGACCCACAACTAACTCTGCATCAACCTGCTTAGCGGTTTCATCAAAGCTGATTAGAAATTTTTCACCATCCGTGACAGGAAAATCTTGCGTGGGATAGGATTCCTGCCAATCAGTAGAACAGCGTGCCACTTTAAAGCGCGCAGGATCTTCTTCACCATTAAACGGCTGCAGCAATTCAAATAACCCGGTATCTGGGTTGTATGGCATCACTGTCTTTGTCCAGCCGTTAGGCGTTCCGCGGAAGCACCAGTCGGACTCTGGATCACCCGTCACATTCACAGTGACTGAAGCTGTGCCCTTGGCTCCACCATCGTCAACCACAGTCAGAGAGATGCTTTGCTCACCCAGTTCATTGAAGGTGAATTGCGCGGTTTCTGTGGTTTCGCGATTACTCCATGCATAACTGGCGATCTGCCCATCTTCATCCCAAGAGTCACTGCCGTCAAAGATGATAGAATCACCCAGCTCGACCTCAAGCGGCCCCTCAGGCGTGATCACGGCATGGGGCGCCATATTTGGATCACCATTGATGCTCAGGGTATTTGAATTCTCATTTACTTCGATGCTGTAGCGCCCAATGACCTGGGTATATATATCGCCGCCACTTTGTACCAGCATGATCGGGTCGCTACTGTCGCTGCTGCCGTAGTTCAAGCTCCAGTCACCATACACATCTAGCTTAAAGCGCTGGTCCTGACGACCATCGAAGTCAACCTCCACCTGCCACACACCCTCTGTCTGCTCGACAAAAGGCGTGATATCCCAATCATTTGGCGTGCCGCGGAAGTAAAGGGATGGCCATCCGTCTGGCTCACCCTCACAATCGGCCACTTCCACACGCTCAATGTGCTTGCTGTCGCTGTAGAACGTAATCTGGTAGCTAGTATTGGCAACGACGGATATATCATCTTGCGGGTAGCTTTCTTGCCAATTTCCCCAACGGTCAATTTTGAATCGGGGGTTATCACTGCCGAAAGTCTGACAAGTCTGATATTCAGTGCCTTGTACATGCGTTAACGGTGTTGTTTTCCAGTCGTTTGGTGTGCCGCGGAACTCCCACTCTGCTTGCGCAGTAAAGGAAGCAGCGAACATACCAACGAGCAATAGCTTCTTCATCATCAATTCCCTTGTTTAAGGCTTCGCCTATCGAAAGCCTTAGATAGTGATCCTGTCGGTGGCGGCGTAAACGCCGAGAAATCACCGACAAAAATAGCGCCTCACTGGCGCCACTCGGGTTGACCATCGCAACCACGATGATCCGCTATCACTTCTAATACTTGCGCCCAAAACCTCATGAAAAAGCACACGCGAAGAACGCTATTGATGTGCCGCTAGGCGAGCACTCCTATTGCTCGCTGCCCTATCTAAATCATGAAGAAAACTGCTTGCACAAACCGCCACCAGAAGTTAGCGGTATCATGCTAGCAATAGATATCGCTAACACGAAGGCAATCTGTTTACTTATTGACCTTTGTCATATTCGAATAAATGAATGCGCTGAAACTGAGATCTGTATCACGCGGCAAATATAGCCAAATGACGATTTCATAAAATGGAAATATTTCTTTATTAACAGAAGGAAAGATGAAGGTTGTGTGACAATAAACGAGAAGACAAGTACCGTGATAAAGAGAATGCGATGGCGACGCCACAAACATCACGGTGAAGCAGTGATATTTGTGGCTTCAATGTTAATCCACTACAACAGCTGTCTTTTTCTGGTGCAAAATGTTACTTATCATGCGAAAAATAAGCCCAGTACAAGCCAGTGAACAAACCACGGTTGCTCCACTTGGCCAATCCAGCATTGCGGAAAGCCCCAAACCGATAACATAGGCGACTACGCCAACGCCGTAACCACACAGCAGACGCATAGGCCCTGGGGCTAACAGCCAAGTAGCCAACGTCGGCATAACTAATGATGCGAACACCAAATAGACACCCACTAAGCTGACAGAGCTAGTTATGGCGATAGCGAAAAGTGGATAGAACCAGCCACTCTCGATCAATTTAGGCCGCAAGTAAGTCAGCAGCAGTATGCTCAGGTAAATCAATCCATGTACCCACAGATCTTGCCAGCTGACCCAAAGGATAGAGCCTGAAAGCGTCTGTTTTATCAGTTCAGCACCGTGTGGGTCATGAGAGAGCAGCAGTAACGCCAACGCCGCAGACACCACATAAACACAACCGATTACCGCTTCCAGTTCTTGCTTTAAACGCGTTTCGAGCCACGCCAACAAGCCCGCCCCCACCAATGCAAAACCGGCAGAAGCGAGGTAAGTGGCCCAGGCACCATAATGCTCGAAGTGCATTAACTGCGCAAAAACCACACCTAACGCGGCCACTTGGGCAATCGCCAGGTCGATAAAGATGATGCCACGTTTAAGTACTTGGTAGCCCAAAGGCACATGGGTTGCTAACACTAAGACACCGGCGCAAAGCGCCGGTAACAGGATCAATGTTAGATCCGCAAACTCCATCAGGCTCTCTCCACCGCTGCCAACAATTGTTGAATTATGCGTTGATAGAGCATAAACAGATCAGCAGTGTCATCCGCCCCCACACTGTACGCCAGTGGGATCACCGGCTCGTCAGATTTTCCACCCAGCCATTGCGCTGCTTTCGGATCTTGATAGTTGGCGTAGATGATACCTAACAACGGTTGCTCCTGAAGCTGTTTCAACACGCTGGTTAGGTGGCCACTGGTGGGTGGCAACCCCGGCTTAGGCTCCAGATCAGCGATCTGGGTAATGCCCAACCAGTCAAACAGATAACGGAAAGAGCTGTGGTAAGCCACCACCTTCTGTCCCTGCAACGGTTTGGTTTGTTGTTCCCATTCAGCCAGTGCCGCTTGCCAGCGTGTGGTAAATGCTGTCAGCCGTTGTTGATAGTTATCGGCATTTTCAGGATCAATCTGCTGCAAGCGTTTAGCCAGTGCAATGGCAATCGTCTGTATGCGATGGGGATCAAGATGCACATGGGGATTCCCTGAAGCATGTACGTCGCCCATCAAGCGCGATACATTCTCCAGCACATCGAGCCGTTCAACCTGCTCGGCGGCGTAAAATGCCCCCGGCTGGCTATCACGGACATCACTATTATTGGCCTTCATCTGCAGCGCTGGTAACCAGCCGGTCTCCAGCTCGGCACCACTGCAAATAAACATATCTGCACGCCGCAGTTTGGCGATCAAACTCGGCCGAGCTTGCACCATGTGTGGATCCTGATAGGCGGTGGTAGCGCTGTAGATATCAGCGTCCGGCACCAGCTCCTTGGCCAGCGCCGCCCATTCAGGTTCACAGGCAAAAATGTTCAGCGCCTGCACCTGCGGTGCCAACAATAGCAACGCAGCAAGCAGGGTTAAGCGTTTAGAAAAGGTGCGCACCGTGAGCCCCCATAGATCCAACGAACTGAATGGAGAAGATGTCATCATCCATATCTTCCATGCTCTCATCGCGGGTGTACTGTAAACGCACAGTCGCAAAATGGGAGTAGTTCCAATCCACCATCAGATCGGTGGCTTTAGGTTTAAATCCGTCACTGTAGGTATCAGACGGCTTCAGTTCACTGTAACGGATGCCAGCCGACCAGTTAGGTGACCAACGATAGACCACGCTGCTATACCAGCCTGTATTGTGGTCGTCTTGGCGCAGTTCGCGCTCAAATGCACCCTCATGCTCTTCACCGTACCAGCCATCTTCCTTAACGTAGAAATATTCACTCTGCCAAGTCAGGCTCTGGTATTTATAGTTGCCATTCGGCGCCCACTTCCAGACAAAATCAGCAACGTAGAAATCTTTGTTACCGTCAAAATCACACGCGCCAAACTCAAAGCCATGATCGTCGTGGTCATCATGATCGTCATGATCATCGTGGTCGTCATGATCATCGTGGTCATCGCCATGATCATGGGTGGAACACTCACCAAAATCATTGTCTGTGCGGAGCCAGCTAATACCCGCCTGCCAGCTATTCGACTCATCAAAGTCATCACCGAATTTTGCGTAAACATTGGTCGCGCCGATGTTGCTACTGGCCGCAGCGGGGAACTGACCGCCTTTAAATGCCTCGGCTCCCAGTTCAATATAAGTCTCGGTTGGGGCGATCCAATTCAGTCGCACACCGTCATCATAGTAATGACTGCCAACAAAAGCACGGTACACCAGCGGACGATCAACATAATTATCCGTGTGGGTGTGCTTACTGTTGAGATACCCTAGGTTCGACATAAATCGACCACCACGCACCGACAAGCCATAAGGCATCGCCATGGTTTGGACGAATGCTTCTTCCAGCTCTACTTCCGTACTGCCATCATGCTCTTCCAACACGGTGGTGACCTTGCCGTAAAACATCTCATCAAACGCGGCGGACAGCGCCAATTCAGTGTGATCTAACCAAAAGCCATCGTCAGGGCCTGCAGAATGATCGCCATCGATGGGCAAGTTACCTATGCCATGAAAGTCACTACGATCGGTATAACCGACATTAATCACAGCAGAAATATTCGGGTTAATACCTGTTTCCGCGAGTAGAACAGTAGGCGCCATTGCGCCGATAAGCGTGCAGGTCAAGGCACGGGAAATTGCATGCAGTTTCACAATAAACTCCAAAAAACCAAAAAAGGTCGAAAGTTAAAATCGAATTATTTGTTTTGATTAAGCAGAGTAGGAAGGAGGACCACGGATGGAAGTACGACGAGAGGCCTGTTCGATCTGAACGACAACCAGCCCCTGATAGCCACCAAAATCAGCGACCAGCTCAGGAACAACAATGCCGGCAACAGCAAAACCTGGTTGCGCCTGCTGAAAATGGACGGCACAAACCGCATCGCTGTCCTGCAGATGGATCGGGTGCTCGGCATTGTGGATGCACTGCATGCCTTGCCAAAGCAACATGAAGACGAATAAAAGCCGTCCCAGCGACAAGCGCTGCAACACTGCTTTTTTTGATTGGCCGTTAATTGCGCCCACTCGTCTCACCCAATAGTAATAACAGGGGGATTGTATCGTTGAATTTGATAGTGGCAACCCTGGCGTTACACTTGGTCACAAAAAGATCACGAGCAGAACACAATAAAAAAGGGCCATTCAGGCCCTATTTCCAAATACTCAGTCGCTAAAAGTTCGCAGCAGGCGGGAGTTGTGCGTATCGCTCTCCAAGCGTATTCAGCACTTCACAGTCTCCCTCCAGCACGGCGACAATCAAAGATGTCTGCCGAAAGTGCTCAGGCAGAATAACTCGTCCGCCTTTGGTATCCTTCATGTTGTAAAAGCAGCGACGTCTAATCTGCTGCAGATCCTGTATGTCGTAATATAAAACTGTAATCGTATCGTGTTGCATCGCCAGCCCTCCAGGTCGCCGTCAATGCGCTCTCCCGACGCATAGCACTACTCCATTGCTGCGCACTTCTTAATCGCTGCGTTAAGTAGAGTGTAGACCCGCATGTGAAGTAACTCTAATCAGAGTTAATAACGATTTGAACTAGCAAAGCGATCAACTTAAACAAAAACTAGTTTAGCGACTGCTAAATAATATAAGTACTTATACGGATCGATTTCACATATTTGCTGATAAAACAGGCTGATCGGCAAGGAACACTACGACTTGCAACGAAATTAGATTTAACTCAAAACCTGTGTGCCGCTGATCGCTACTATGGGATCAGACTTATAACTAGAAACACTCCTATAACCATCTTGCCTCGTCAGGAGGATACCCGTGCAAACGATTACCACAGATATAGCTATTGTGGGAGCCGGAGGAGCAGGCTTACGGGCGGCCATCGCCGCTGCTGAAGCCAATCCGGAACTGGAGGTTGCGCTAATCTCCAAGGTCTACCCAATGCGAAGTCATACCGTTGCTGCCGAAGGTGGCGCTGCCGGTGTGATCCAAGATCATGACCAACTCGACTATCACTTCAATGACACCGTGTCCGGTGGCGACTGGCTGTGTGAGCAGGATGTGGTGGATTACTTTGTCGAAAACTGCACCGAAGAGATGATCCAGCTGGAACACTGGGGTTGCCCCTGGTCTCGTAAGCCAGATGGCAGCATTAACGTACGTGCATTTGGTGGCATGAAGATTGAGCGCACATGGTTTGCCGCTGACAAAACCGGCTTCCATATGCTGCATACGCTATTCCAAACCTCAACCAAGTATCCCCAGATCAAGCGCTACGATGAGCATTTCTGTCTTGATCTGGTGGTCGAAGATGGCCGCTGTCAGGGTGTGCTAGTCCAAGACATGGCAGAGGGTGAAACAAGCTTTATTCAAGCCAAGTCAGTGATTATCGCCACCGGCGGTGCAGGTCGTGTTTATCGCTACAATACCAACGGTGGCATTGTCACCGGTGATGGCATGGCGCTGGCGTTCCGCCACGGCGTACCATTACGGGATATGGAGTTTGTTCAGTATCACCCAACGGGCCTTCCCGGCACTGGCGTACTGATGACAGAAGGCTGCCGCGGTGAAGGCGGCATTATGATGAACAAAGATGGCTACCGTTATCTACAAGATTACGGCTTAGGGCCAGAAGTGCCGCTCGGCACAACCAAAAATAAGCATATGGAGTTAGGGCCGCGAGATAAGCTCAGCCAATGCTTCTATCAGGAACAGAAAAAAGGCCGCACCATCAAGGACGAGACCTGGGGCGATGTGGTTCATCTAGATCTTCGCCACCTCGGTGAAGCCAAAATCGACGAACGCCTGCCCTTTATCCGTGAGCTATCCAAAGCTTATGTAGGTGTTGACCCGGTACACGCACCTATTCCAGTGCGACCTACGGTGCACTACACCATGGGCGGTATTGAAACCAACGGCCAATGTGCCACCTCCCTGCCCGGCCTCTATGCGGTCGGCGAGTGTGCCAGTGTCGGGCTCCATGGTGCCAACCGTTTAGGCTCAAACTCGCTGGCCGAGATCGTTGTGTTTGGCAAAGTTGCTGGTGAGCAGGCCGCACAGTTTGCTTTGAACAATAGCAATAGCGACAGTGCCAAACTGCAGGAGCAAGCCCAAGCGGGTCTCGATTCAGCGATGGCACTGCTTAACAGCGACGGCGATGAGTCGATGCCAGCGATCCGTAATGAGCTGGGACTGACCATGGAGGAGGGTGTTGGCATCTACCGCACCGAGGAAAGCATGCAGAAGTCCTGCGATGCGGTAGCGGCGCTGAAAGTACGCTTCAAAAACATCAAGATCGAAGATAAAAGCACGGTATTTAATACCGAGTGGCTGTACGCGATTGAACTTGGCTTCCTGCTCGACGTAGCGGAAACCATGTGTCACTCGGCGCTGCAGCGCAAAGAGAGCCGAGGCTCACATCAACGCATCGACGGCTATGAAGCCCGTGATGATGAGAACTTCCTCAAGCACACATTGGCCCATTTCAATGCGGAAGGCGCCCCAGAACTCAGCTATAGCGACGTTAAGATCACCAAGAGTCAGCCCGCTAAGCGTGTCTATGGTGCCGAGCTGGAGCAACAGGAGGCTGCGAAATGAGTTCAGCCCAAGAAAATATCACAGTAGAGGTACTGCGCTACCGGCCAGAGCAAGACGATAAGCCCTGGCTGCAAAGCTTTGACATCCCTTACAGCTATGAGATGTCGATCCTTGATGCGCTGCATTACATCAAAGATAACTGTGACAGCTCACTCTCCTATCGCTGGTCGTGCCGTATGGCGATCTGTGGTAGCTGTGGCTACATGGTTAACAAAGTGCCCAAGCTAGGCTGTAAGACCTTCTTACGGGATTACATTAAATCGAATGGCGGCTCAGGCAAGATCCGCGTCGAAGCACTGGCAAATTTCCCGATAGAGCGGGACTTAGTCGCCAAAATCGATGACTTTGTCGAAAAGTTGGAAACCATCAAGCCCTACATCATTCGGGAAACCGAGGAAAAACTGGCCGATGGGGCTTATCAGCAAACACCAGAAGAGATGGCTCGTTATAAGCAGTTTTCGATGTGCATCAACTGTGGGCTTTGCTATGCCGCCTGCCCTCAATATGGCTTGAATAATGAATTCATGGGCCCAGCAGCGCTAGCCTTGTTACAGCGTTATAACCGCGATTCCCGAGATCAGGGCAAAGGTGAACGCCTGCCAATTCTGAACTCAGAAGAGGGTGTTTGGGGCTGTACCTTTGTCGGCTACTGCTCGCAGGTTTGCCCAAAAGGCGTCGATCCTGCGGCAGCGATTAACCAAGGTAAGGTCGAAAGTAGTACCGACTATGTGTTGAATCTCGCTGGCATGAGCAAGGCTAAACAGTACAAAAGCGCCAAGCAGGAAAAACAAGCCGACTGCGGTAAAGGCGACTGTGGCTGCGGAGGTAAGTCATGAGTAAGCGTAAACCTTATACTCGCCCCATGGGGCCAACTTGGTGGGCGAGCCATCCCTATTATCGCTTCTATATGCTGCGGGAAGGCACCAGCGTATTTGTCACCCTGTATACGCTCGCGCTGGTTTGTGCACTGTTTGCTCTGGTGAAAGGGGAAGCCGCCTGGGATGCCTATGTCTCTGCCATGAGTTCACCAGCAGCCATTGTTTTCCATCTGGTTTGCCTCGCTATGGCGATGCTCCATGCGGTGACTTGGTTCTCCCTGACCCCGAAAACTATGGATATCTGGATCAAAGGGAAACCCTTGCCTGAGAACCTGATTGTTGGCGGTCACTATGCTGGATTTGTAGTGGCGTCCATTGTCGTCATCGTTGCGATTGGAGGTTGGTTATGAGTTTTCAACGTTCTCACGAACCCATCGTCTGGTCGCTATTTGGCGGCGGCGGTGTGGTTGCCGCGTTCCTGCTACCCGCACTGATACTGGTTACCGGGATCATGGCACCTGCCGGATTATTAGATGGCGACGCGCTGTCCTATGCTCGCGTGCTGGCCTTCAGCCAGCACTGGTTGGGTAAACTTTGCTGGCTCACCGTGATCAGCTTGCCGATTTGGCATGCTATGCACCGTGTCTATCATGGCTTGCATGACCTGAAAGTGGGTGCGCGCGGTCTGTTCTTTGTACTTTGTTATGGCTTCGCTTTAGTGGTGACCATCGCCACAGGGACGCTGTTACTGGCACTGTAAGCAAGCGTACTAACCGCCAAAAACAAACAAAGCGCCTACGGGCGCTTTGTCTTTATCTGCAACGATTGTTCTATACCAGATAAGCACCAAACAGCTCTCCGTGGAAGCGCACGCAGATGGCATAAAGCAGTGCACCCAAGGCAACGACCAGCGCGTCACGCCAGTTCGCTTGCGGTGGCAAAGTGCATAACTTCTCTTGTTTCAGTGCCGATACCACAGCAAAGATAGCAAACAGGCCAAAGCTGCCAAACAGCAGCATCGAAGCCAAATCACCATTGACGATCAGGTGCCCCCAACTCCAAAAGGCGATACCGAGTAGAAAAGGATGGTGCAAACGGCGTCTTAGATTACAAGGGATCAGCATTGCCATCAGCAGAATGAAAAATAGCAGGGAAAACGCATAGGTTAAATGACGCAAAATACCGGGCCAAACAGGCGACCAGAGATAGATATAACTGGCGATCGCCTTGCCATAAATAATCAGCGCCAGCCCACTCACGGAGAGCAAAGAAAACCCAATCTTATAGCCTGAATCGCCAAGGCGACGCACCAACATACCACGAATAGCAGGGCGATAAGGCACCAGATGCACGGCAAAAAACAGCAATAATCCAAAAGCCAGAATAGTCATAGTTACTCCATTAGACCCATGACAGGAACGGAAGTTAATTGTCGTCTTTTAAGCATGGCATATCGAGATGATTAGTCCCAAGCATTCCCTGCTGACAGCATATAAATCAACGAAAAAACTGTCTCATATCAGCTCCATTGGATCAGTGTTCAGTTTCAGGCACACTCTAGGTTTAACTTATCCTCCACCGAAGCGAAGTCACACCATTGAAATCAACGCCGCCTAATGCAACAACTCAGGTACTGATCATCGGCTACGTCTGGCCGGAGCCAAACTCCTCTGCGGCAGGCAGCCATATGGTTTCATTCATCAAGCTGTTTCTCGCCCAAGGCTGGCAGGTCTGTTTTGCCAGCCCTGCGCAGCTAACCGAGCACATGGTGGATTTGCAGACGATGGGCGTTAAGGTACGGGCGATCCCACTCAATGATTCTGCGTTTGACAGCTTTGCTGCTGAGCTTAACCCCGACATCGTACTGTTCGACCGCTTTATGATGGAGGAGCAGTTCGGCTGGCGGATCAGCCAACACTGCCCGAATGCGATCAAGCTATTGGATACCGAAGATCTGCACAGCCTGCGTCATGCTCGCCATATTGCTCACAAAGCAGAGCGGTCAATGACAGATGAAGATCTGGCCAGCGATTATGCCCTGCGAGAAGTCGCCAGTATCTACCGTTGTGACCTTAGCTTTATTATCTCGGATTTCGAGCTAGCGCTTCTGCAGCAACACTTCAACGTGCCAGCGCAACAGCTTTGTTACTGCCCCTTTATGCTCGATCTGGCAAACCTAGATAATCAAGTACCAAGCTTTGATCAACGAACGGATTTCATCAGTATCGGTAACTTCCGTCATGCGCCGAATTGGGACGCAGTACTCTGGCTTCGTGAGACTATTTGGCCTCTGATCCGTAAGCAGCTACCACAGGCACAATTGCACATCTATGGCGCTTATCCGCCACCAAAAGCCACCGCATTGCATAACCCCAAGCTAGGTTTCTTAGTTAAAGGCTGGGCACCGAGTGCTGAGCAAGCGGTAAAACAGAGTCGGATATTATTAGCGCCTCTAAGATTCGGCGCGGGCATTAAAGGTAAGCTCACCGACGCCATGCTGTGGGGCACCCCCAGTGTGACCACAGAGATCGGTGCCGAAGGGATGGCAGAAGCAGATCAATGGCCTGGCGTTGTCGTCCATTCAGCAGAAGCATTTGCTGACGCAGCCGTAGCGCTATACAACGATCAGCAACGCTGGCAGCTGTGCCAACAACAAGCTGTTTCGGTATTAAAACAGCGCTTTGATGGTGAACAGATAGGCCAGCGAGTTATTGCGGCAGTGACAGAGTTGCAAGCAAATTTATCCCAGCACCGCCTGCGTAACTTCACCGGTGCCATGCTGCAACACCATCACCATAAAAGCACTCAATATATGGCACAGTGGATTGAAGCGAAGAACAAGTTGCTGGCCTTGACCGATGAAAATGGCTCAGACTGAAATACAGGTATTTGCCGCACCGAGTTAGCTAAGTGATACCAACTCGGTGCGCCGAACGCTTGCGGTTTAACTTGCCTTATCGCTTCGCCAAAGGGTGTCCCACATATGCTTGCTATCTGGCCGCTGACACTGGCATTGAAGCTTGCTTTTGACAAAGTGGCAGCTTTTATTCGGCCCGGTATCTTTACCGGTGATTTTAGTCGTGTAGTTAACCACGGCACTCAGCTTGTCTGCGCCACGATTCACACAGTGATCGCCGTGACATTGGCAATAGGCTTTGCCTGCATTGTAATGACAATCATCGTCATTCCGACAGCCCATCGCCGGACGCTGACAACCATATAATGCCGTTGCTTTATCAAGCAACGCGAACTTACGCAGCATCACCTTATCTTTTTTATCCATCACTTTGGCACAACCGCAGCCATGTAACTGTGAGCAATTAAAAGAGAGAAAGCCTTCAAAATAAGCCTGCATCGACTTCGCTATTTTCTGCTCTTTCGTTCCGGGTTCGAAACGGCTTTCTAACAGCTGCCAAATTGGCATCAATTCATATTTCACACCGTCTTGCAGAGTTTCTCCGGTTTTTGCGAATTCGGCCAACAACTCTGGTGTGGCTGCTTTGCCAGCTCCAAGCAGCTGTCTAAGCTCCTCACTGCCGCCAAACGCTTTTGAGTTGACCTGATAATCAGATAGGCTAATCGCTTGCTTCTGCTGACGGGTCACTCCTTCACAACCCTTCACTGACGCTTGCCCCTCTTGGGTAGGCCCTTCCGCTGACAAGCAGGCGGCCACCGCTAGCTCACGCTCCTTTATTGCACTACTGCTTTTTAATGTGACAAAACTACGATAACGGGCTCCAGCAAACAATTTCGAGACAAAGTGAGATCCATACTTTTTTAGGAAACGATCATAACTCTCCCAAGAAGACTCCATTTCTGGCTTATTGACCGGATAGGGTAAAGCCTTATAGTCCGCCAGAAAGTCGGCTGCCAAACTGCCTTTGCCATGCCTACCTGTAATGCAATCATCAGCCAAGTCGAAACGTTGTTTGTACGCATTGAATTCAAATACCGCACCAAGCAATGAGGTATTCTTTTCATTGCTGGATTTGGTAACCACTTTCACTGTGGTGCCTAGCGTCACCGGCCCTTCCAGACTGGCGTCAAGTGATGTGTCACTGCTTAGATATTCGTAAAAAGCGGTCGACTTAGTCCACGTATGAACAACACTGTCTGACGACTTGGCCAGCTCATCGAACACCACACAACCGTCACTTTCCAACGACGCAAACAATTGCTTGGCGGTACCTTCACCTAAAGGCTCTGTCAGTAGTGTTGCTGGCACATAAACAGCCGCGCCAACGACGGTACGACTGGCACCCAAAGACGTTGCAATATTAGGGGAAGTATCACTACTGGCGACGGATCCTGCCGGCGTTTTCGGCGCATCCTGGCAACCATTCAAAAAACATATGGAGATGGCCGCGCAAACAACATAAAAAAATGGAATAACACCTCTTGATCTGTTGAAAGTATTCATTATGAAAATCCTTTTTTATAGAAATTTTCATCCGTACATAATGGATTGATTGAATTCTAAGGATAGGGTGGTAGACATTAACAGAGGGGAACGGGTTACACTGAATGAGACTAACTTATAACCAAAATCAGGCGTACAAAGCGATACTCAATGATCCACCTTACCCCGCAGCTGCTTGGTTTTACCGTGGAGCGTCTTCTTATCCATACGGCGGCGTTGGGATCCACGAGTGGGTTTCGTAGGACGTCGGGTCTTCTGCTGTACCGTCGCAGATAAGATCAACGCTTTAAGTCGCTGCAGCGCATCATCACGATTCATCTCCTGCGTTCGATACTGTTGCGCCTTAATTACGATCACCCCCTCTTTGGTGATCCTATGGTCTTTTAGGTTGAGCAGGCGCTCCTTGTAAAAAGCTGGCAGGGTGGAACGCTTAATATCAAAACGCAGATGAATGGCACTGGAGACTTTATTGACGTTCTGGCCACCCGCGCCTTGGGCACGGATCGCGGTAAGCTCAATTTCCCACTCGGCGAGGGTGACACTACTGGAAATTTCTAGCATTAATCTGTGCTCTTATTCATGTTCAGCCGGTAATACACCACGTCCATATCCCCCAATGGATCTTTATGCAGAGCTTTCTTCTCGAACCTCATGCCGAGCTTGGTCATGATATTGATGGAAGCATGATTATCTTCTACCGCTAAGGCACTGAACTTAGTCACAGCTGTCGTCTGCGAGATTGTCATCATGATCTGTCTCGCCGCTTCAGTGGCATACCCCTTACCCCAGGCAGCGCGCTTAAAGCGCCAACCCAACTCTAAGTCGCTGTCATCACGGTCGGCAGAAAAGAACGCCATCGGCCGCACCAGTACCCAACCAATAAATTCATCGCTTGCCGATTCAACAACCTTCCACAACCCCCAGCCTTTTGTTGGATTACGATACTGGGCCAGGCGCGGCAAAAACACCTGCAATACATCGTCATAAGAGGTTGTCTTCCCGCCCGAGATGAAGTGCATCACTTCTGGATCTTGGTCCAGCTCAAACATCAGTGGCGCATCGGATGCATCCATCAAAGAAAATGTCAGGCGTTCACTTGGGAGCACGTCCATAAATTGATATCTCGGGGTCGTTAAACCCATACAAAGTGCAATACATCGCTATTGTTGCGTTTTATCGATTGGGAGTCGAGCTAAGACCTGATTTTGCAACTTGCGGGCTTAGGAAATATAGGGCTCCAGCCTAGGTCGTTAAGCCCGCGCTCTACTTGAAGCCGCCAAGACTTATGCGACAGGCTAGTAAACTCACCCGGCTCAAGTCGAAAAGCTCCCTGTTGTAAGAAACCTTTTCACTTGCTCAACCACCATTGGCCGCCACATCAACATAGGATGCGAAACAGGGACAACGATGAAATCTTGCATGCCTGTCACTTTCGTTCGTTCAATAGAAACCTTACCGTCGTCACTACCGGGCAACCAGCGCGATAGCAATGGATTGATACTGCGATCGCCCGCAATAACTCCCACCTCATAATTGACAGCACCTAACGAGTGTGTGATGCCTGCCCCCTGAGTAGTTAACTGCCTTGCAGCCGGCCCTAACAACGCCAGGACGCGCGGAACATCAGCTAGATGGTCGATCACTTCACTGCCCTGATTGGGTGGCCCTAACATCACCACACGTCCCAAATTTTCAATCTTGTGCTCTGACAGGTAATGCCGTAACAGAATTCCTCCCATCGAATGAGTGACAAAGTGGATCTGACGATATTGATCCCCTTGGCATTGGCTGATCGCGGCGCTGACAGTTGGTTCAGATAGCTGCTCAATCGGTTGACTCAAGGATGGATAGCTCTGATTAATCACTCGATAATCTGCGCTTAATTGCTGTTGTAGCCACCACATCGACCATGATGATTTACCCAGGCCATGCAGTAGCACCACGCAATCGGCCGGTTTGTTTAATAACGTAGGTACTGTCACGCCCCCTCCCTCTCGCCAAAATTTGGTCACTTGAATGGCTCGTTCTTGGGCAGCGAAAAGGGCAGTGGCCCCGCCTCCTAACAGGGCCACCAATATCGTGCTCACTAAAAATCTACAGCATGAAACCATTGTCGATTAGCTCCCCTGAGCCATACGGCGACGCATACCAACAAACTGGCGTCCAACGACAACAAGCAGTAACAACGTCAACCCACTCCAGCCCATGCTGCCACCGCCACCGCTAAAGCCTGAGCGGGGCTTGTTGTATTGCGGGTTTTGCTTATCCACCTGGCGATCAACCACCGGCTGCGATTTTCTTATTTCACGGGCTTTTTGCTCGGTCGCAATGCGCTGAGCATTTTTTTGCTCAATCCCGTGTTCGGCAAAGCGATCCGCCTCTAATACCAGCATCGAGGTGTATTCAGTCACTAAGCCGTACTGTTTCGCCAGATCTACCACAGCATCTTTCCGGTCGGCGTCTTCACCGAAATCACGTTGTTCTGCCATCAGCTCATCAATTTGCGCAAACGCCCACAAACGTTCGATTTCAGGGAGTTCGGTTGACTGCTCAGGCAGCTTGAATTGGGTACGGTAAGAGATTGGTTGACCACCACGTTTGGCTTTCACCGTCACTTTCACGTCACCGCCTTTCCAGTAGTGACCAAACAGTTGCAACTGCTGACCGCGATACAAACTGCCAATGGTGGCTGGCTGTAAGTCGCCAACCTTTACGCCGTCCACTTCCACTTCGATATCATGCAATGCTTGGTGATTTACCTTACTGGCGGCCAGGGTCAATTGCCCCATGATGTCGTCAGCGTTAGAGACCTCCAGCGCAAAGCCGTTACTGCGTTTAGCTAGCGCATCAAGCAGTGGGCGATTCGCTTCATTGCCCAGAATCATGGTAAACAAACGCAGATCTTTATCTTTGATAACTTCAAGGAACTTTTTCTGCTGGGTTTCACCAACATTGGCAACACCATCAGTGACTAACCAGATCCCGGTAGTGCGGTCGGCATCCAAAGATTTGATACCCATTTTCAGACCGGCCATGAGGTTAGTGCCGCCACCGGGACTGCGCGCCGCTAAACGGTTCGCCAAGTCATCTAAGTTAGCTGGTGTCGCGTTGACGTAGCCGCCACTGAAATCTTCCGAGCTGTTATTAAACAGCACAATACGAACCCGATCTTCAGGGCCAAATTTTTCAAAACCACGGCGTACGCCTTCAATCAGTGTTTGGTATTTGCCGCTCATTGAGCCAGACATGTCGAGGATCAATACCCAGTCACGCCCGCTGTTCAGTGGCTGCAAGTCATCTGATGGGGTCAGTGTCAGCATAAAGGTACCCTGGCTTTTCGCATCTGGCTTGTAGCTGACCAGCTCGACAGCACCTGGCAACCCTTGCTGTAAACGCCAGTACAGTAAAATATCTTCATCTAGAGAGAAATGACTGGCACTGCCGTCTTCCGCTATTTCTGCACGACTGTCATAGTGGGCACGCCAGTGTTGCGGGCCAAGTTGTTCAAGCTGGAACTGCGCATGCTTAGGGAAGCGCAACGCCTCAACCGGGAAGCCACTTTTCAACTCCAACTCAAAAGAAAACTGCCCTTTGACTACCGGATCAGTACTCCAAAACGCCTTCTGTGCTTCATCGACACCGCCGCTCTCGAGTGGGTAGAGAAATCGACCAACACCGTGGTCAACCTCTATTGGCTGCAGATAAACCAATCGTATTTTTACGCTATTTTGCGCCTTAACCGGAAATACTCGGATCTCGAAACGCTGATAGCTTTCCTGCTCAGTTAAGGCAACGTGGTTACCCTGCTGCTTTTCCTGCTCATAGATATCTCGGGCCTTTTGCTTTTCAACCACTTCACCGTGTACTGGCGCGCCATCGATCCAGTAAGTGAACTCTCCAACGGATGCGCGACTGGGCACAGGAAAGCTATATATCGCTTCCAAATCCTGGGCATGGGGATTGGCAAAAACCTGCTCCACTGTGGTGGTAGCAAAGCCATCAGCAATGGTGACTTTCACTTTGTGGTCCTGCAGCGTCAATTCGCTCTGACCACTGTTTATCGGTGTCATCAACCCTGCGGCTTGTGTCGCACCGGCAATACCTGTCAGCAGTAACACCGCCGCGCTGATTATTCGTTTTAGTTGCTTCAAAGATTGTTTCATCATCGGATCCTCGATCTAATTGAACAGCGTTCAAAATAAGTCCGTTAAAAAACGCGGTTACAACACCATCTAATGATTGATATTGAACAGCGTTCAATTAAGATAGAGCGAATCCGATAGCAAAGTCAATTATTTTTAACACTGTTCAATTATGGCCAGACGAAACGATCACAGTCCCGAGCAACTCCGCGCACTGACACTCACCACAGTGACAGCCTTCCTTGAACAACAACCCGCTGCCGACTTAAGTTTGCGTCAGGCCGCGAAACTGGTGGGCTATTCTGCCGGCACGCTGATCAACCTGTTTGGCAGTTATTCATATCTACTGTTGGCATTGAACGGCCATACCATGGATGAGATGAGCGGTGACTTGTCCGCCGCAATGGACCAAGCCTCGACGGCAAAAGATAAACTGCGGGCGATGGCAGAACAGTATCTGGCGTTTGCGCAGCAGCACCCTCATCGGTGGCGTTTAGTGTTTGAGCATCGATTAGCCGAAGGAGAAACCCTGCCCGATTGGCAGCAACAACGTATTGACCGCCTGCTTGCCTTGGTTGAAGAGTGCATGCTGCCGCTTTATCCAGACGCCTCAACCACAGAGATACAGCTAAAAATACGCACGGTGTGGGCCAGTGTTCACGGCATCGTGCATCTCACCTTGGAGGATAAACTGTTTGCGACACCAGCCATCAGCGGTAAAGCACTGATCGATGATCTGCTGACGCGGTATTTGCCAGCATAGCCGCGCCCTAGGTAGCAGGATGCAATCGATTCGTTATGCAAAAATAGGAGTCGGGTTTATTTACACGGGAACCAAAAAAACCACACAAATAAAAGGGCTTTATTCATAAAAAAAACATATAAATTCAAACAGATGAGTTAATAGTTAATTTAGTGGAATAGTTCCTGCTTCGTAGCGACAACAACAATAAAAAAACCTATAGTCCGAAGCTAAGGAAGTACTATGTTCTCAATTAAAACACTGCAAAGCTGGTTAAAAACAACGGCTATTATCTCTGCAACATCACTGTCGTTCGGCGCAAATGCCGGACTGATGGGTGACAGCGTCGAAGGTGCTTTAAGCACAGGAAACCAAACAATCACAACCCAATTCTCCTCTCCCGCCATTGTCGATGCCGGCGTCGAGTTTGAAGGAGTCATGACCGACGTATTCAATCAAGTCTGGAGTATCAGTGTCGACATCGCCGACACCTCTTTCTCGGTATCAATCACAGAAAGTACCCGCAACGGTGACGGGAATGTTTCCTCTGGCAATGATTTGCTGATGATCTCACTATGGGATTTAGTCGCTGTTGATGAGGTTATCCTAACCGATTACACATGCTCTTCCACTGGAAGTTCATGCGATTGGGGCGGCAACAATAGCCATCTAGCAACGCTCGACTACACGCCAACGTCCCTTAGCTTGGGTTTCAACGCGTTATATGACGGTGAAACATATACCTTCTCCACCCTCTCGCAGGCTGATGTACCCGCCCCGTTGACAATAGGCTTGATGTTGATTGGCTTGGCCGGTGTAAGGGCTGCACGCGGTCGCAAATAACGCTTGTAACGAAACAATCAGAAAACCGCTCTTTCCATGGGCGGTTTTTTTATGCCGCCATAGCACAGCTGTTAACGCCCTCTCGCTTTTCGAAAAACAGCGTTACCTGGCCCACAGTGAGACCAAATTTAATCAGTTCGCTACGATTAAACAGGCGCCTCTCATCCATCAGATACATCCAATCATCTACCTTTATCTGATACTCGGTAACACTGCCATCGTCATCTTTGATCGGCACCAGCAGTTCATACTGCCAATGAAAAACCGAGCCCTCCGCTCGTCCAGATGCCTCCCCCACCACATCAGCGGCATTGCCTGTGTAGTGGTGGGATCCCTGATCATCAGTATGGCGTACCAGATGCCAGATCCGTTTGCTCTGCTCACCATCATCAAAGAAAAAATCCTCATCAATGATTCCGCGCAGTACGCCATCCTCGCGCTGCCAAACACCATTTATTTCGACACAGAAGCGTCGGGTCAATTTGTTGCTGTAATCTTGCACCATGCCATAAGCAATAAGATCACCATCAAAATAGCTTTCTAACTGAAATGCTGGCGTACTGCCGCGATACTCTTCAACATCGGTGGAGCAGGCTGACAGCAACAACACAGCCAACAACAAAATTGGCAATCTATTAGCCATTACTCGGCTCCTAACAAGGCTAAACGAAGTTGTGGTCTGCTGGTATTCGGGGAGAGCCAGATATCAACAAAGTGCTGACCAAAGTCAGGATCCTCGACCCTGCCTATGGGTGTGTTGTTGAGCAAAAATAAGCTATGGCCAGCATCATCAATAACGATCGCAAGCCGGTCATTCTCTGTAATATCTGGCCACATCATTTCCAAGGTTTGCAGCCAAAGCACTTGGTTGGGGTGATTCACTCCGAGGTGCTTCCACTCCTCTTTCGTCCTGCTGATCAGATCTTCGGCATCTATGTCCATCAAGTACTCTATCTCAAGCTTGATAGGCCGCTGACCGTCTACGTATCGTCCACTGGGGCTGTATAGACGTGAGTAATATACATCCCAAAACATCACCTTCAATTTTGCTTCGCCAACCACATTCATCATCTGTGCGTTGGCTTGAAGAGCAAACATCAATGCGACGGCTGCCATCGCAAGCGCTAAGATCCTGGTCACACGCATTAAGCCTTTCATGGTGAACCTCCAGTGCGCATTGTTGATTTAATCGGGCGGGATAAAAACTCATGTAATAGAAGTAATAACGGCAACAGTATTGCCCATAAAAAACCTAGCAATACCAGCGTGGTGGATAGTGGAAAGCCAAATTCAACAGCGCCCAGTTTCTCCCCCCCCCAATAGCTGAGTGGGCCAAAAAACGCCCCCGTCATCATCGCCAACCAACGGCGAGCAATCAGCGGTCTTAAACTGCGCCCCAGCGTTGAAACAAAACCCAACCACAGACAAATTAACCAGACAGGGATAACGACATCATGATCGAATTTAAATACCCCAGCGACACTCAGCCCACTGTCGACAGCAATGCCAAACAGTCCCAATACGGCCCATATCCTGAGTTCCACCAGTTTTTCACTGATCAACAGAAGGTGTAACGCAAGTAGTGCAACGGAAGCGGGAAACCAAGCGGATTGACCAACAACACACGTAAGCCAAAATAGATCGAACCACAGCACATTAACCAGCAGTCTGTCGCCCAATCCAGATACTCTGAAGCCGCTTGCTTGAGTCAATGACGCTAACGTACCCATGATTATCCGTCTTAAAGTTTGCCTTACTCACTCATACGAACCGTGGTAACAAAAAGATCCCTTTGCTTTGCGTTGGCTCAGATCTATGCCTGCAATGCTGCAGGCGAAGATGATGCTGAATAGGTATACTTGCCGCAGCAAATTTGAAAGAAGGTTAATCCGATGTCTTTGAGCAAGACCCTGAGCCAACGTAGCGGCGACAAATGTGAACTGTGTGGTGCAGAAAATGATCTGGCGGCACAGGAGGTCAGTGGTAGCGATCAGATCGGTGATGCCAGCACAGTAGCCGCTTGTATCAAATGCCGCGATGAAATCAACGGTGACACGTTAGATATGAATCACTGGCGCTGCCTTAATGACTGCATGTGGAGCCAAGTACCGGCAGTACAAGTGGTGGCCTACCGCATGTTACATCGCCTCGCTGGTGAAGGTTGGGCGCAAGACCTGCTAGAGATGATGTATCTAGAAGAAGATACAAAAAAGTGGGCTGATGCCGGCCTAATAGAGGTAGAAAAAACACTCGACGTGAATGGCACCGAACTGAAAAAAGGTGACAACGTGACAGTGATTAAAGACCTTCCGGTGAAAGGCTCTTCACAGGTGATTAAGCAAGGCACCATGGTGCGCGGTATCAGCTTGGCAGATGATCCAACGCTGATCTCTGGCAAGGCCAATGGTCAATCTATGTACCTGATTGCCGCTTACTGCCGGAAGAAATAACCCAACAGCATCGTTATTGATAAAAAAGCACCGTTCAGGTGCTTTTTTAAGCATTAAAATAGGTCTCTTAGCCAACTAAGCAGCTTTTTCACCATAAGACATACCATATTTGGTATACCAGCTAGTCTCTGCTGTGGCTGTCTCAAGCCCCCCTCTCCCCCTAATATCTTGCGATATCAACTTCAAGGGGGATACGACCTATGAACACAGCCAAAACACAACGCATTTGGTTTCGCATCGTCGCCTTCGTCACCGCGGCATTTTCAATATTTAGCGCGGTCTTAATGACTGAGCCAGGGCAAAGTTTAGATCTGCCACGAGAATGGATTGTCACCTACTATCAATACCGTTGGTGGTTCATCGGCTTGAATCTGGCCATGATGGGATACCTATGGCACCTACATTGTCGCTACAAAATGTGGACCAAGTTCTGGATGACGATGGCCACCAGTGGCGTATTAGTCTGTATCATCGCGGCTAATTTCCTACTCGCCGCTTTCTTCCCTTCCTATCAGCATACGGCTAACTACGTAAGCGTTATTGAGGCTGATGTGATAATAAATGACGAAGACATTGTCTACGCAGTAGAGATCAACGGTGACGTACGCGGCTTCCCGCGCAAGCATCTTGAAATACCTCACATTGCCGGTGACAACATCGGCGGTAAAGAGGTCACCATGACGTTCTGTGCGCTAAGCAATCTACCCGTGGTTATTGAGCAAGATCTCGGTCAAGGTGAGTCCGACATAGGTATTTTAATCCAAACCAATAACAACCTAGTTATGGTGGACCGTCAGAGTGGCGACCTCATTCAGCAAGTCACCATGACTTCAGAGTTTGGCAAAACAAGTCCCGTAGAGCATCCCAACACCATGATGACCTGGGCCGATTTTAAAGAACTCTACCCGCATGGTACGGTATTTATTTATGGCTTTGACCGCGCGCTAGACGACTTCTTGCTCACACTCTTTGAACAACCCATGAAAAATCAATTCAGTGAAGAGCATGGCCCGATTTTCCCCACGCTGGATATGAAAGATGAACGTGTTGGCTTTAAAGAGCAGGTGTGGGGCTACCGTGGCGACAACAAAGAGATCGCTTTCACCCTGGATTTCGTCAAGAGTCAGCCTACCTATGAATTCGAGTTTGAGGGACAACCCATGGTACTGGTGTACGACGAGCAGCGCAGTATCACCAATTTATTCAGCCGAACAATCGACAACCAAACAGTCTCTGTCGACAGTCTTGGCACCATCGATATTCACGGCAACACGGCACTTGGTCGACTAGAACAAATCCCTATGCTCAACGGTATATTTTGGATGGTCTGGTCGCACTGGTTCCCCAACACAGAAGTGATGAACTAACGGCTGAGACACCCAACATGCTCTAGCTTGGCGCCGAAAGGCGCCTTTTTTAGTTCTCGGCACAAATAGACTAAGTTGGTAAAGCTCACACATCCTGAAATAGCGAACTGATCACTTGTGTTAACCATTGATACTTCTTAGTCCGGTGCTGACTGTTGTGATAGAGCAAAACCACCGGCATATCGATGCCTTTATCTTGATGACTGAGCTCAACAAAACGAAAACGTGTCTGCATCTGCGTGGTGTAACTGCTTCGGGGCGCAATACACAAGGCGTCAGATGAAGCCGTATAATCGAGTATGGTACTTAGTTGCTGGCTTCTGAATTTGGGCTTCAGATGCTGACCAGGTTTAAGGAGCTTTTCTATCTGCATGCCTTGCTCATTGAACTCAGACAGAATTAACCCCGCAATGGGATAGCGCAGCAGATCATCTGCGGTAAACACCTGTCCTTGTATAGGGTGGTTCAATTGACAGAAGGCCCCTACCGGGGTGCTTGTTATCTTAGTCTGACGTATCTCTTTCGACACTTCTAACGGATAAAAACTGATGGCCGCATCGATGGTTTGGCGAACCAATTGGATCTGTGTGGATGGACTGTAGTTATGTAGCTCTAGTTCTATATTGGGGGCTTCAGACAACACTGCTTGGCAAATAGCAAAACCATGACTTTCGGAGAGATAGTTATTGATCGCCAGACGCAGTTTTCCGGTCAGTTGGGATGGCTCAAACTCCTGGCCTGCCAAGCAGCTTTCAAGCTTAGCCAATACGTCAGGCAGTTGTTCAGCCAACTCTACCGCTCTGTCAGTTAGCCCCAGTCCTCGCGCCTGCTTCACGAACAGAGGGTCATCAAAATGTGTCCGTATTTTCGCCAATGAACGGCTCACTGCGGGCTGGCTAACGCCTAATCTTTCTGCCGCTTTACTGGTGTTCTTCTCTTGCAGCAACACCATTAGGCATTTTAATAAATTCAGGTCGAACTTAGACAGATCCATAGCTCATTCACGATGTAAATGCTCGAACACTAAGCCTAACAGAGAGTTATCAACGGATGAAAACAGTTTACAGTTTTACCCCTCCGACCTAGCCCCCCCTGCAACAGACCGTTCCTTCATAGCGCGCATCTTCAACTATACTTAGCCGGATGGCCGACCTCATATTGGAGCACTCTTATGGATGTTTCAAAAGCCAAGTTGGGCAATTTCTGCGCAACAAAAAAAGGCGATGGCCGGATACGCAGCATCGATAAGGAGCATCATCTGTTGTTGATGGCTGACTATGTAGATGATCATGAGTTTGTCGTACGCTTCGACGAAGTCATTAATGACCCGCAGGTACATAACAGCGATGACATCTACTACTGACGCGGATCGATGGATGCCGACAACGGTAGCCCCCTGCCACTGTAGGCAAACATTCTATCGATGAAAGCTAAACGAAAAGCTCGAACTATAGTTCGAGCTTTTCGTTCTTTAGTACTTGGCACGCTTTGCTGACCGATTTAGGATTAGCCCAGTCCGAACAGGAGTGACCATGAATAAGACACCTATACAAAACCACCTACCTAAAGCCAGCCGACTGATATATGGCTGTATGGGACTGGGCGGTAGCTGGGATAACGCCCCCTATAGTCAACAAGATATCGATCTGGCCCATCAAGCCGTCAATACCGCACTGGAGTGCGGGATAAACTATTTTGATCACGCTGATATCTACACCATGGGTAAAGCTGAACAGGTATTTGGCGAAGTGCTTAAAGCCCGTCCAGAGCTGCGTGAACAGATCATCTTGCAATCCAAATGTGGGATCCGCTTTGAAGATGCTCATGGTCCGAAACGTTATGACCTATCCCCTGAGTGGATTGAAGAGAGTGTTAATAACATCCTTAGTCGCTTAGGTACTGAATATCTGGATACATTGCTGTTGCATCGCCCGGATCCACTGATGCAACCCGAACTGATTGCGGAGGCATTTGACCGCTTGCAAAGCGCGGGTAAAGTACGCCACTTTGGTGTCTCCAATATGAACCAACACCAGATCTCGCTGCTACAGTCTCAGATTAAGCAGCCATTGGTGATCAACCAATTACCCCTCAGTTTGAGCCAAGCGGATTTTGTTGAAGATGCTGTGCTAGTAGGCACTGGCGATAGCGCTAATGTGGGTTATACCGCTGGCCTGACGGATTACTGCAAGCAGAACGACATTCAATTGCAATCATGGGGTTGTTTAGCACAAGGGTTATTCAGTGGCCGCAACCTTGATGGCCAACCACCCCATGTACACGCCACCGCCGGATTGGTCAGAGAGATGGCTCACGGCTATCAAACCAGCGCAGAAGCTATTGTTCTGGCTTGGTTGATGCAGCATCCCGCGACTATCCAACCGGTATTGGGTACCACCCACGAAGGCCGTCTTCGCGCCTGTGCGATGGCCACCCAGGTGCAACTCAGTCGCGAAGACTGGTACAAGCTTTTCGTTACCGCCCGTGGCCAAGAGCTACCTTAAGCAACACAGGAATGAACATGGATATCAGTTTTTCTCACGCTCAAACATTACTCAATAAATCGCTCGAATTGGCCACAGCCAAAGGCGTGGTTATTGCAGCGGCCATCGTCGATGCCCATGGTGAACTGGTCAGTTTCGCCCGTATGGACGGGGTGGCGTTTCATGCCGCTGTTCTGGCACAAAACAAAGCCTATACCTCAGCGAGGGATCGTCAACCTAGCGCGAATTTGGCGCAATGGGCGCAAGAAACAGGCAAAGATATGGGCTATTGGAGTGACGCTCGTTTCACCGGTATCGGTGGTGGTGTTCCCATCTATGTGGACGGACAGGTGGTGGGTGCCATCGGCATCAGCGGTATGAGTGAACAGGATGATGCCGCTTTAGGTCAAGCTGCTATCGACGCCCTTTAAATAGTTTGTTCAGGCTTTTCCCTATTCACGCACAGAGGCGGCCAAGTGTCGCCTCTTTTTGCGCCCACTTTTCCTGCTCAGCTTCAGCGCTAACCACGCCCACTCACTAGCACCACAACTTCCTCGTATTTGATCCCTCAAGCACACGGGCAACCCATTGGTGATTTACACCACAAAACCACTCACCATCGGCCGGAACGATGATCCAAAATGTGGCATGTTTCCTATTATTTAACAAAAAGTTGTTTAGCCTTACATCAAGGATTTAGATGCTCCTAGCCGCGATGCCGCTGCATCTGTATTAACGCTACGCTGAACAAGGCACGATGCCGGGGCAAAGCCACTAAACCATTCTCTGGCTTGGCCGATAACTAAAGCAGCCGCGAAAAGCCATTTAGCCAATTGGAAACCTATGTCTATGTCAGAACCCACGCTTCCATTCCGCCGCCAAGCCGATCAACTGATGCAGATCATTCTAGTGGCACTATTTGCCCTGGCACTGATCCTGGCGATCTCAGGTGGTAGCTGGCTCGCTGCGATCTTGATCGGTGCACCGGCGATGCTCATCCCTATCCTATTGATGAAGTCTGCTCAAGATTCTGCCCTGGCGCGGATCGCTGTGGGGGTCGCCCTCATGGTATTTGCGGCATTGCATATCCATCAAGTAGAAGGGCTGATAGAGATGCATTTCTCTATTTTTGTGTTGTTAGCTCTACTGATCATGTACCGCGACTGGAAATGTATTCTGGCTGCGGCCGTGGTTATTGCACTGCATCACATCAGCTTTCTAATGCTGCAAAACAGTGGTGCCGGAGTTTGGGCATTTGAAGAGGGGCATAATACCTTCGGTTACATGTTGATCCACGCCGCCTTTGTCGTCGTCGAAGCAGCCCTACTCATCATCATTGCCAAACGCTCTTTCGCTGAAGGGGTAATGGGCACCGAATTAGCTGAAATAACCAAGCAAATCACCCGAGATCCTAATTCACTGGATCTAATGGCGCGCTGCCAGAATGAAGATATCCCTCTGCTGAAACAGTTCAATGACATGCTGGCAAGGATGTCTCAACTGCTATTACAGATAGACCACTCAAACACCACACTGCAAGGTGCCTCCAGCGGCATGAATCGCGCCAGTGAAGATCTTAACCGCATAGTCAATACCAAGCGCGGCCGCGTGGAGCAGATCGCCGCGGCAACCGAGCAGATGTCTCATTCCGTCGTACAAGAAGCAGAGATGGCGCAGCAAGTGATGGGCGCCATGGACAATGCCAACGGCCAGATCAACGATGGCCAAAGCACGATTAATGAAACTCGAGTTATGGTTACTGATCTGGAACAGTTGCTGCAAAACACGAGCAGCACGGTGACCGAATTAGCCGCTTCCTGCGAAAGCATCAGTGCCGCACTCAACGTTATTCAAGCTATCGCCGAGCAAACCAATTTACTCGCCCTCAATGCAGCGATTGAAGCAGCTCGCGCTGGTGAGCAGGGGCGCGGTTTCGCCGTCGTTGCCGATGAAGTGCGTTCACTCGCCTCACGGACACAGGAGTCGACAGAAGAGATTAAAGGGATCATCGATTCCCTACAACAAGGCAGCAGCGCCTCTGTCGACGCGATGACAGCTTGTTTAAGCAAAGCGGGTGGGAGTGTTGAAGCGGCCAACCAGTCTGAATCGGCATTTGAACAAACCCGTATCCAATTGACAGAAGCACTGGAACTGACCCGCTTGATGACCTCGGCGATTGATGAACAGCAAGGTGCCAGCGCAGAGATCGCCGCCGCGGCCTCAGAAGTGAGGGACGTAACAGAAGAGGAAGCAACCATCAGCGAAGGGGCTGCTAACCGCGCTAAGGAGTTAGAGAAACTATCTAACAGTTTGAAAGATGCGCTGGTCAGCTTCCATCTCGAACAGCGCAATTAACCCAATATGGGGCTAGTCCAAATAGCCCCTTATTCAAAATATTGGCCCGTTGAAACAGATCGTCACTAGAAAATATCTAGCAAGCTTTACCCTATTCGTGGTCTGGATAGGGTTTACCGCTTGGGCATTTTGGTACACCCAATTTGCCCCGCTGATTCTTTTTGATCAGCATGACCGCGTGCGTCCGCTCACTGAATCACCGGCAACATTCACTGCAACCCTAAGACAGCATCTCCCCATAGCAAGTGAACAGAACGGCGCCGTGATGGTCCATTTCACCCAACAGGGTTGCGACTGCCGGCCCCGCGCCAGTCGCCATATAAAACAGCTACAAAAACAAGCCACCGAGCTCAAAGTAAGGAATATCACGCTGTCATTAGAGCAGCACCCTGTGCTAGCACGTTGGATACCGGCGACACCAGCAACCCTGTTGCTCGATAGTACGGGACAATTACGCTACTTTGGCCCTTACTCTGCTGGCCTACTGTGCAGCAGCCGCAATAGCCTGGTGGAAAGTATCCTCAAACAGATCGCCACGCCCCATCCGGCGGTGATGCCGATGGAAGTGTTAGGTTGTTATTGTCCGACTGATACACTTAGTCAGCACAACGTTTAGACATAACTCCAACCGGCCCCGGCCAATTATTATCGATTTAACAACAAGAAAAAGCCCCCTCATCCCAACCTTCTCCCGCAAGGGGAGAAGGAGCAAAGACAGAATAGCCGAGCAAATTTTCAATTCGCCGGCAGCACGATATTTCTCTTGTCCCCTCTCCTAGGGGAGGGGGCTAGGGTGAGGGGTATTTTGGTGTTTTGGTGTTTTGGTGTTTTGGTGTTTTGGAGTTTAGCGTCACCTAATAAGCCCCCTCATCACAGCCTTTCCCGCAAGGGGAGAAGCAGCAAAGACAGAATAGCGGAGCAAATTTTCAATTAGCCAGCAGCGCGGCATTTCTCTTGTCCCCTCTCCTAGGGGAGAGATACCATCTTGCTCGTCATGCCTCAAGCAGTGATTTTCACGCTGTTTGAGGCTGATACTCGCTCTGGTGCTTAAGCACGCCGAAGCAAATATGAGTCAGCTTGCGCATTGCCGCAGCGAGCGCCTGCATTTTTGTTTTACCGTTCTTTACCAGTCGGTCGTAGTGTTGCCGGATATCCGGGTTGACACTTTTAGCGACCACCGCAGCCATGTAGAGCTTGGCCCTCACATTTGCCGGACCCTGCTTGGTTAGCATGGTTCGTCCCTTCATCGTCCCCGACTCTCTCAGGCGAGGTATAAGGCCAAGGAATGCAGCAAGCTCTTTAGCGCTGCTGAAACACCGGCTGCCGATAACAGACAGCATCATGCGTGATACCACCGGCCCCACACCCGGAATGCTTTCCAGCAATGCTCGGTTCTTTTTGAGGTCCGGGTGATTATCAATGTGGTCATCGATTTCACTCAACAGACGCTTGCGCTCAGCTTCAAGCGCTTCCAGCATCGTTGTCAGTGATTCAATGACAATCTCCGATGCCTGTGTCAGCTCTGCGGCCTCCAGACGATTATTCTCACGCTGAAGGTCCTCATCCAGGGCTTCAAGGCGTGCTATCAACGCCTTAAGCTGGCGTATTTTCCTCGGCTCAGGCACCCACAAAGCCAGTTTTGCCTGCTCGCCGAACTTCGCCAGTATCACACTGTCTTTTTTATCGGTCTTATGAACATACCCCATCGACTCAGCAAACTTCTTAGGCCGTGCTGGGTTTACAACGCTGACCCGAAAGCCCCTGTCGTACAACTGCAGAGCAACAGCTTCGTGATAAACGCCTGTGGCTTCCAATACCACATGGATCTCATCCGGCTGACTGCCAGTGTTCTTTACCAGCCAATCACCCAGGTGTCTGAATTCGTCAGGCTGATTCTTAAATATTTTGCACTTAACTTTGTTCTTTTGTGAATCCCGCAGCCAGCAACAATCGAGCTTGGCTTTACTTACATCGATCCCAACAGATTGCATAATTAACTCTTACTACCCTTGTCCATGCAGCATCACCGCTAAGCGGGCGCTTGGATACCATCCAGTGTTAGAGAAAA